>JANODM010000030.1:0-8511 GCA_031412695.1 Alphaproteobacteria bacterium | reverse complement strand
GGATGGCTATGTGACCATTAAAGGCCGCACCAAGCGTTTCGCAAAAATCGCAGGTGAAATGGTATCATTGACTGTCGTTGAAACAGCGTTGAGTCAGTTGTGGCCGACTTACAGCCATGTCGCCGTCAATGTGCCGGATGATCGTAAAGGCGAACAGGTTATTATCCTCACGACACATCCTGCGCCGGATCGGGCCGAGGTTGCCGCGCATTTCAAAGCATTGAAATTACCTGATCTGGCCATACCGAAAACCCTGTTTCATGTCGATAAAATCCCGCTTTTAGGTACAGGCAAAACCGATTATCAACAATCAAAAATAGTGGCCGGAGAGATGATGGCGAGCAAAAAATCATGACGGAACCGACAATTCTAGCCCTCGATCAAGGCACAACCAGTACACGCGCCATTTTGTTTTCCAAAGACGGCGCAGTCTTGGGCACGGCGCAAAAACAATTGCCGCAGCATTATCCGCAAAAATCATGGGTCGAGCATAATCCCGAAGATATTTGGCAAGACACCTTAACAGTATGCCGTGAGATTTTTAAAAACCATGCCGAGTCAAAAAATTGTACGGTGATGGGGATTACCAATCAACGTGAAACGACGATTGTGTGGGACCGCAAAACGGGGAAGCCCGTTTATAATGCTATCGTTTGGCAGGACCGCCGTACGGCTGATTTTTGCGCAAGCTTGAAAGAAAAAAACGTTGAACAGATGATCACCGAGAAAACAGGGCTTTTGATCGACCCCTATTTTTCTTGTACGAAAATTCACTGGATCTTGGAAAATGTCGACGGGGCTCGGACACGCGCAGAAAACGGCGAGTTAGCGTTCGGAACTGTCGATTGTTTTTTGTTATGGCGTTTGACGAATGGCAAAATCCACGCGACGGATGCAACGAATGCTTCACGAACAGGATTGTTCAATATCATCACCCAAGAATGGGATGACGCATTATTATCGTTATACGATATCCCGCGCAGCCTGTTACCCGAGGTCAAAGACAATATCGCGGATTTCGGTATGGTCGACCCCGCGCATTTCGGCTCAGAGCTTACGATCGGCGGTATGGCAGGCGATCAACATGCGGCACTGATCGGGCAAGGATGCCTCAAACCCAGCATGATGAAATCAACCTATGGTACCGGATGTTTTGCATTGATGCATATCGGTGACGAATTTCGCGTGTCGGCCAATCGTTTGCTCACAACCTTGGCGTATCGTATTAACGGCAAATCCTCTTATGCCATTGAAGGCTCGATTTTCGTGGCAGGCGCCGCCGTGCAATGGCTGCGTGATAATCTTGGCCTTATTTCCAGTTCGGATGAATCTGAAATCTTGTCGAATTCCGTTGACGATAATAACGGCGTGTATTTTGTGCCTGCTTTTACCGGGCTTGGCGCACCTTATTGGCGACCTGATGCACGCGCGATGATTTCAGGTATGACGCGTGACACAACCAAAGCCCATATTGTGCGGGCTGCCTTAGAGTCTCAAGCCTATCAAACTCTTGATCTGTTGAACGCCATGCAGATGGATACAAACATTTTCCCACAAGTTTTACGCGTCGATGGCGGGTTAGTTCGTAACGGATTCGTGTGTCAATTTTTGTCCGATATGTTGCAAATTCCCATTGAGCTACCCGATACGACTGAAACGACAGCTTTGGGTGCAGCGTATTTAGCGGGTGTTCAAGCAGGGATTTATACTGATTTGCAAGATGCCGCACAGCATTGGCAATGCTCGAAACGCTATACGCCGAAAATGAGCCCTGCTGATCAACAAGCTTTGTATAGCGAGTGGAAAAAGAATTTGTCGTTCTTTTTGACGCGATAAAGCGTTATTTCTTTGACGAATCAAACCGCTATGCCATATCCTAACGGGATACAGCGCGAACGGTCATTTTAATGTCTCTTATTTTACACGCCGAGGATTTATCCAAATCATTTCGTTATCAAAAACGCGAAAAAGGCTGGTTTAAATCAACCGCTGTGATGGTCGATGCCGTCCAGTCTATCAATTTATCCATCGAACGCGGGGAACGTGTCGCCTTTGTAGGCCCGAATGGCGCAGGCAAGTCGACGACTATTAAAATGCTGTCGGGCATATTAACCCCCAGCAGTGGCGAATTGAGCGTTTGCGGGTTTAATCCGACCAAAGACCGTCGTAAATTGAGTTACCGTATCGGATGCGTTTTCGGGCAACGCTCACAGCTTTTGCCAAACTTACCGCTTAAAGATAGTCTTGAGCTTTTCGGCCATATGTACGATATGACACCGCAACAGATTAAAACACGGTCTGATCAATTGATCGATATTTTCAGCCTTTCAGAATTTATCGATCAGCCTGTGCGTCAATTGTCGTTGGGGCAACGTATGCGCGGTGAAATCGCTGCTAGTTTGATGCACAAGCCTGAAATTATTTTTCTTGATGAACCCACAATCGGCTTGGATGTGATCGCAAAACGTGATTTACGCAAAACGTTGATTGCCCTGAATGAACAGGAAAAAACGACGATCTTTTTGACGTCGCATGATACGGCGGATATTGAATCACTTAGTCAACGTCTGGTCGTTATCGATCATGGTAAAATCATTATCGATGCCCCGACGAAAGACGTGCAAAAAACATATCTGAATAAAAAGCATTTTAAAATCGACTATACAACGGATATATCAGGCCTCGCTTTGCCGTTTCAGGGCATCAAAGCAGTCGGGCAATCCATCGAAGGCACGATTGATACATCAGTTCAAAATATCAACGATGTTTTGCATCAATTGCTGAATATCGCTTTGGTCGAGGATATCCATTTATTCGACGAAGAATTGGAAGATATCATTATTGATATCTATAAATCATCAGGCCAAGGGAAACCATGATTTCCTTGATTTCCAAATTCATCGCCGTGTTCAAACTGCAAAACCGTCAAGCGTGGTATCATAAATACACCGCATTAGGAATGATGGCTACCTGGGGGCTACGTCTTTTGCTTACTGCTATACTTTACGCAGGCATTTACAAGGTCATTCAAAAAACCTCCCTCAAAGGCATTACTTTACCTGTTGCTATAAGCAGCATGGGTTTATACACCCTCTATTCATGCTTTGGTGGTCGTGAGATATTTCGCATCATAAATGATGAATATATTTCAGGAGTCATGGAAGTGTGGCTAAACAAGCCCCTTCCGTATATAGGCCTTAAAATTGCAGAATGTTTGGGGAAAAATATTCCGGCTATATCCGGCATGTTCATGGCGGGTATTATTTTATTTCTCTTTAGCGACATTAAATCTGCAACAGACAATATTATTCTACGAATACTCTGCGGTATACCTTTGTTAATTGGTGGAGTTATTATTACGTATTTGATTTATTCCATTATTGGCTTATCGGCCATATGGCTGCAGGATGCCCGCTCTGTATTTATGATTCATGATAAACTTATCATGATCTTGGGCGGCATTTATATTCCAATCGGTTTTTTTCCCAATTGGTTCCGATTAATCGGTGAGTCAATACCTGCAGGAACAGCTACTTTAATCAGCCAATTATTTTATCCGGATTTTTTCGATAACTTACTTCGCTTTTATTCGTTGCAAATTATTTGGATTTTTATTTTATTTGTTTCATTAGTAAAATTGAATAAAAAAGCTGACCTTTATCTGACAGTAAATGGAGGATAATATGCAACTTTTAAATGAAATACGTTTTTATTTTTTTCAATTAAAGAAAAACTTTGAGAATAAGCGTGCCTTAGGGCTTAGCTTTATGCTTCAAGTTGCAGGTATGTTTTTAAACAATGTCTCATTTTTTATAATATGGATGATGTTTATGAACACCATCGGTACCGTCAATGGCTGGGGCGTTAAAGAAACATTCGGTATGCTTTCTGTTTCTATGTTAGGGTTTGGTATCGCTTACACATTTTTTGGATCTATTGGAACGCTCATAACACGTGTGCCCACAGGAGTATTTGATAGCTTTCTAACTAAACCAAAAAGCCTTTATCTGCGAATTATCAATCATGATTTTGCTGTGTCCGCACTTGGAGATCTTATACAAGGATTTCTGGGAGTTATCATTTTCGTATTTTGGGCAGACAGCACAATTGAAACATTTATGATTGTTCTTTTAATGGTAATCCCAGCGGTTATGATACAAATATCATTTACAATGACATTTGATTGTATCGCCTTTTGGTTACCGCACGGCGCACCCCTCAGTAATGCGTTGCGAGACCTCATCCTTCTCCCCTCCACGCAACCTATTTCACTTTTGCGCGGAACAATGCGGTATATTTATATGTTTGCGATACCCGCTTTGGTTTTGGCAGGTCTGCCCATCGAAGCATTCACCCATATCGATTGGAAAATGGTTGCACTTCCCTATGCAATCGCATTTGCATGGTTCGGCATTTCGTACTGGACTTTGCACATATCGTTGAAACGCTATGAAAGCGGCAATATGATCGGCTGATGGGTAATTGGCGCGCCCGACAGGATTCGAACCTAGTGGCCTCTGCCTCCGGAGGGCAGCGCTCTATCCGCTGAGCTACGGGCGCGTATGCCTTTTCTGTATAATGAACCCTCTTGCCCAAGTCAAACGACAGGCTTATTCTTAAGGTATGACAAGCCAAACTCCCCGCATTGATGACCCTGAAATCATTTACATTGCCGACGAACAAGTCGCCTGTGACGGCGGCAATGGCGCAATCGGCCACCCGCGTGTTTACCTGACAGTCGATAAATACACCCATAGTGCTGATTGCGGTTATTGCGACCGCCGCTATATCCAGGACCCTGAGAAGGCCGGCGGGAAACCCTCCGCCGCGCATTGATGTGACGGATACGGCGAAAACCCTTTATTTGATTGATGGGCACGGATTTATCTTCCGTGCCTTTCATGCGTTGCCACCCCTTACCCGCCCTGATGGCACGCCTATCGGAGCTGTCCAAGGGTTTTGCAACATGTTGTTGCGGGTTTTAGAAGAAGCAGGCGACGCACATATCGCCGTCGTATTCGACCCCAGTGGTGGAAATTTCCGCCACCAGCTTTATCCCCAATATAAAGCCAATCGATCAGAGCCGCCTGAAGATTTGAAACCGCAATTCGCGATCGTACGCGAAGCAACAACTGCATTTGGCATTACGTGCCTGGAATTACCGGGATTCGAAGCCGATGATCTAATTGCGACCTATGCACGTGAAGCCAATGAACGCGGGTTTGAGGTGCGTATCATTTCATCCGACAAAGATTTGATGCAATTGATCCGCGACGGTGTACGCCTGGTTGATCCAATTAAGTTCACCTTGATAGGTCCCGAACAGGTGATGGAAAAGTTTGGCGTCACCCCAGACAAAGTCGTCGACATTCAGGCCTTGGCCGGTGACAGCACCGACAACGTACCGGGTGTCCCAGGAATCGGCGTCAAAACCGCTGCTGAATTAATCAATTTATACGGCGACGTTGAAACATTGCTGAGCCGTACAGCCGAAATCAAACAGCCGAAACGCCGTGAAACATTGGAACAAAACGCCGACAAGGCGATCATTTCAAAAAAATTGGTAGCGTTGTATGCGCATGTACCGTTACCCAAAGATTTCGATGAATTATTACCACATAAGCCCGATTTGGAACGTCTGACGCCTTTCTTAGTTACACAAGGTTTTCGCACATTGTTGTCACGCGTCGAAAAAAAATGGGGCTATTTGCTTTATGATGCATTTCTTGCGGGAGCCGCCGAGCAAAAAACTGTAGCGCCCCTTATCGCGCCACCCTCTGAACCGGTTACGGAACAGTACGAATTGGTGACGACCAAAGCTGACCTAGATCGTTGGATCAAGCTAATCAAACAAGAAACGATTGTCGCTGTCGATACCGAAACGGACAGCTTGACGCCTGCTGATGCGGAACTGGCCGGGATTAGTTTGTGCGTCAAAGAAGGTCATGCCTGTTATATCCCTGTCGGGCATGTCAGTTCAGATGATTTATTCGCCGATACGGCACAGCAACATATCGTTCAACTCGATAAAACCTATGTGATCGAAAAACTGAAGCCCATTCTTGAAGACCCAAGCATTTTAAAAATAGCGCAAAACATGAAATATGACTGGCAAATCTTGGCGAATGAAGGTATTCGCATGGCGCCTTTCGACGATACCTTGATCATGTCGTATATTTTAGATGGCGGCAAACACGGCCATGGCTTGGATGAATTAGGTGAACTGTATTTCGGTAAAAAGCTAATTACCTATTACGATGTCGTCGGCAAAGGCAAAAATCAAAAAGCGTTCAATGAAATCGCGCCTGACGCTGCCAGAGATTACGCCGCAGAAGACGCCGATATCGCGATGCGTTTGTATCATATCTTGAAGCCGCGTTTGGGTGCGGAAAAACAAACGGCCTTGTATGAGGATGTCGACAAACCGATCGTGCAAATCCTAGCCGAGATGGAAAGCCTTGGGATTACCGTCGACCGCGCGGTTTTACAAAAACTGAGTGCGGAATTTGCCGATAAAATGACCATTGCCGAGAAGAAGATATTTGAACAAGCCGGAACCGAATTCAATTTGGGCAGTCCGAAACAATTAGGCGATATCTTGTTTAATAATCTGGGCTTGCCTGGCGGCAAAATGACGAAGACCGGCGCGTATTCGACGGATGCAAAATCGCTTGAGGAATTATCGCTGCAAGGCCACGCGATTATCGATGATATCTTGCAATGGCGACAATTGGCGAAATTGCGCAGTACGTATACCGAAGCCTTGCAGGAACAAATCAACGAACGCACCGGCCGCGTCCACACCAGCTATAATCTGGCTGCTACGAATACGGGACGCTTGTCATCGACCGATCCGAATTTGCAAAATATTCCGATCCGCACTGAAGAAGGCCGCATGATCCGCAAAGCCTTTGTTGCAGCTAAAGGCAAAAAATTGATCTCGGCAGATTATTCGCAAATTGAATTGCGTTTGATTGCCGAGATGGCGGGCATTCCGCGCTTGAAACAAGCATTTCATGACGGCATCGATATTCACACGATGACAGCCTCTGAAGTGTTCGGATTGAAATTGGATGAGGTGACGTCCGAACGACGCCGTGCCGCCAAAGCCATCAATTTCGGCATTATTTACGTCATCAGCGGTTTCGGTTTAGGCAAACAATTGAGCATTCCACCCGGCGAAGCGAATGCATTTATCAAACTCTATATGCAACGTTTTCCCGAACTGGCCGATTATATGAGTAAGACAAAGCAGTTCGTCAAACAGCATGGCTATGTCGAAACGTTATTAGGCCGCAAATGTTTTATGCCGGGCATCACCAGCAAGAACGGTGCCGAACGCGCCTTTGCGGAACGTCAGGCGATCAACGCGCCATTGCAAGGTACCGCCGCCGATATCATGAAATTAGCGATGCGCGAGGTGGACCGTGTGATCAACGTCGAGAATTTTCCGGCACGCATCTTACTACAAGTTCATGATGAATTGGTTTTGGAAGTTGATGAATCAGCGGTCGATACAGTCGGCCCTGCCGTTAAACACGCGATGGAATCCGTCGGAACCTTCAGCATTCCGCTTGTCGTGGAATGGGGCGCAGGTCCGAACTGGGGCGAAGCGCATTAATTTAATTACAGGGGCACTACCATGTCAGATGCGGTAAAACGTAAAATTTCCTGGGACGAATTCGATAAAGATACGCGCAATCTTGCCGATATGTTGCATCGTCATGGTGAAATACGCGGTATCGTCGGTATTGCACGCGGCGGATTGGTCGCAACAGCCATCATCGCGAATGCATTGAATATAAGAAACGTCAAATCACTCGCGGTAACGTCTTATCATGGCCATCAGCAAGTGACAGCCGAGGTGTTCGGTTCGGTCGATGCGATCAAAGACGGTGAAGGGTGGATATTCATCGATGATTTGGTCGATACGGGCCAAACCGCCAAACTGCTAAAGAAACGCTATCCGAAATCGAAACTGGCCGTCGTCTATGCTAAACCCGAAGGCAAAGCAGATGCCGATTTTTACGTGAACATTATCGATCAGGATCTATGGCTGGTTTTCCCGTGGGAAAATTAAAACCTGGATTATTTACGCCATAATCCGATTTTTTTGCGTCGTGCCGTTATTTCTTCTTTTAAATAATAACCTTTTGAATGGCGCACGTAATCGCGTGCCCAACCCGATGCGATGACTTGGGCGCCGATATCATTTTTATCGTGAAAACATTGTGCGACAATTCGACCGTAACGATCCCGGTCGCGGATCGTGCACGACACTTTTTTCATCAGTGATTGTCTTACGATATCGGCTGCTTGGGCATAACCGTTCTGGTCGATTTCAGGGGCGTTAACACCCCATAAACGGATTTTGATGCCGTTGACTCGCAAGGTATCGCCATCCGCCACATGCAGGACTACGCCTTCTATTGTTTCACCGACGGGCACCCCGTCAATATAGGCCTGACATCCTTCGCCGCCTGTTAACGCCAAGACGACCGCGACAAGCAG
>JANODM010000029.1:0-12408 GCA_031412695.1 Alphaproteobacteria bacterium | reverse complement strand
ACGTTGACCCCGATTTTTCAGGAAATAGCTTTGTCGATCCGAAAAAGACTGGATGCGTAACCTGTTTCAATGAGCGTTATTCAAACGCTTTAAACGTTTTCGTCGACGCTTTGTACGGGTTCTTCTTTTGACGCTTCTGGCACGTCAACTTCTTTTACGACTTCTACACGTGGCTGCTCGACCGATTTAGCTTCAGCATTCGCGACTTGGTAAGGTCCATCTTTAGGCAACGGTTGATATTCACGTTGAACTTCACCCGTAGACCCGTCTCGGTATTGCATGATGGCGGTCGATGTTTCTCGGTCAATCCGAATGACAGGAGAAAAGTAGACAGCTTCGTTTCTTACATCGGATTGTGCTTCGCGAAGGCGTCTTTCTTTGAACCGAACCGATTGAAGCGAAGCGGCAATTATCTGCGCTGCTTCATTGGTTGGGCGTGATGCGGTTACTTCCATTTTTTCCTCCTGATGTTCTTCAGGAACTGATTCGGGGCATAAGACCCCTTTACAACTTTCATTATGACATTCCATTCCTAAAAGAATATGAATCACTTAATACGAACGTATTGATTAAGGACGATTTTTTAGAATCCGGCTGCATTAGGCAAAAATTGCTGTGTGTTTTATGTATAATTAGGAGGGAGAGAGGTTAATACTAGGCAAAAATTTCCTCCCCTTAAGATCTCTTTTACCCCTTTCAAGCACAATAACAGGGTAAGCACTTCATTTGAGAGAATACCCGTGCAAAATTTCCTCAATACGATGACTAAGGTTGGTCCGTTGCGTTTAATCGCAGTCGGCGGGCTGACACTTGGGATTATCATCTTCTTCGTTTTCATGTCGTCGCGCTTGTCGTCGGGACAAATGAAGTTGTTGTATACCGACCTGTCCGCTCAGGACAAGAACGCCGTCGTCCGTGAATTGGAAGCCGCAAAAGTTTCGTATGCGATGAACGAGTCGACCGGCGAAATCATGGTCGGATCCAAAGAAGTAGGTCGCGTGCGCATGTTATTGGCTGGAAAGGGGTTGCCTGAGGGCGGATCCGTCGGTTACGAGATTTTTGACAAAGACACAAGTTTGGGCACGACACGTTTTGATCAAGACATGAAAGAATTGCGTGCCCTAGAAGGCGAATTGACACGCACAGTCAATACGATCAAGTCCGTTGAAAGTTCGCGTATTCATTTGGTGTTACCAAAGCGCGAATTATTCAGCCGTGACTCCCGCCCGTCATCGGCCAGCGTATTTTTGAAGTTGAAATCAGGACAAGCCTTAGATGCCGAGCAGGTCATGGCGATTCAGCATTTGATCGCCGCCGCCGTTCCTGAATTGAATCCGAAACATGTTTCGATTGTCGATCAAGCCGGAAATTTACTGGCCAATGGTCGCGAAGAAGGTGAACAGCAAACGACGGCAAATGTTGAAAAATTGCGTATGGCATACGAGCAACGCTTGATGTACGCCGTCGAAGATATGATTTCTCGCATCGTAGGGGTCGGTAAAGTTCGTGTCCAAGTTGTAGCCGACATGGATTACGATAAAATCACGACCAGTGATGAAAAGTTTGACCCTGAAGGTCAGGTCGCCCGTTCCACCCAAACCGTCGAGGAGAAAGAGAATGAGTCTGAAGCCGAAAGCAACAATGTTAGCGTGCAAAATAACCTCCCCGGCTTACCTAGTGAAAACGCAGGAGCGGGGGGTAATTCTCGTTCGAATAATCGGACTGAAGAAATCACCAATTATGAAGTTAGCAAGACCGTAAAAAGTTATGTGCGCGAAGGCGGGCAGGTGCGAAATCTGTCCGTCGCCGTGTTGATCGACGGCGTTTATAAAAAAGACGATAAAGGAAAAATTGAATACACCCCGCGTAATCAAAAAGAGTTGGATCAGATTAAATCGCTGGTGTCCTCTGCGATCAACTATAATGAAAAACGCGGTGACAAATTAGAAGTCGTGAACATGCAATTCGCATCCGGCGAAGATATGTTCGACGCTGAATTACCCGATACCGTCATCATGGGCATGAACAAAGACGATTTATTCCGTCTGGCTGAAACAGGTATCTTGGGATTGGTTTCGATCCTTGTCGTGTTGTTAGTGTTGCGCCCTATTGCCGGCAAATTGTTGGCTCCGCGTGAAGAAGGTGCGGGCGGGTTCGCGACGAATTCCGACGGTACGATGATGTTGGATTCAGAAGGCAAGCCCGTTCTGGCAGGTCCGCATGTCAGTACGTTGATGATCGAGCGCAATAATATGCAACAAAGCATGGAAGATAACGCTCAGGAAGAATTGATGGTCGATTTGGCTGCTGTTGACGGGAAAATCAAAGCATCCTCCATTCAAAAAGTAAACGAGATTATCGACCGCTATCCAAGTGAAGCGGTTTCCATCGTCCGCAGTTGGATGTTCCAAGAAACTTAACGGAGAAAAGCTAGTGGCACGTGCAGTTCAAAGTGTTCGTCTACGGGACGATTTTCGCGGCTTAAGCGGATCAGAAAAAGCAGCAGCTTTCTTGCTTGCTTTGGGTGAAGAATATTCGACGAAAATTTTTGAAAAGATGACAGAAGATGAGATTTTGGAAATCTCTCAAACGATGGCCAACTTAGGTAAAGTCAGTTCAGGTGTCGTTGAAAAAATCTTTGTGGAATTCGCTGATCAAATGTCGAATACAGGTTCGTTAATCGGATCATTCGATAGTACCGAACGTTTATTGCGCAGCGTTTTAGGCGATGACAAAGTCGGATCGATCATGGAAGAAATTCGCGGTCCCGCAGGCCGCACCATGTGGGACAAATTGGGTAATGTTAACGAAGAAGTATTGGCCAATTATCTCAAGAACGAATATCCGCAAACCGTATCGGTGGTTTTGTCTAAAATCAAATCCGACCACGCTGCACGCGTCCTCAGCCATTTGCCTGAAAGTTTTGCGATGGAAGTCATCGCTCGTATGTTGAAATTGGAAGCCGTTCAAAAAGAAGTCTTGGATGATGTCGAGCGTACCTTACGCGAAGAATTCATGACGACCTTGGCCCGCACGGCGCGTCGCGACAGTCACGAATTGATGGCCGAGATTTTCAACAGCATGGATCGCACCAAAGAAGCGAAATTCATGGAATTGTTGGAAGATAAACACAAAGAATCTGCCGACAAGATCCGTTCGTTGATGTTTACCTTCGAAGATTTGTTGCGTGTCGACCCGACCGGTATTCAAACAATCTTGCGCAATATTCAAAAAGAAAAATTGCCGACGGCGTTAAAAGGCGCAAGCGATCAGATCAAGGATTTGTTCTTTTCCAATATGTCGGAACGTGCTTCGAAGATCATGAAAGAAGATATGGCATCGATGGGACCGGTTCGTTTGAAAGACGTCGAAGAAGCCCAGATGCATATCGTATCGGTCGCCAAAGGATTGGCCGATAAAGAAGAGATTATCATCTCGGATGGTGGCGGAGAAGATGAGCTCATCTACTAATCCCCCCACCACACAAACGCGCCGCTATCAATTCGATTTGGATTTCGAAGAAGAACGCGTGCGCTTGGCCGAACTGCGTCAAGAAGAATTAATCCGTCAAGCCCAATCCTTGGAAGCGGTAACTGAAGAACCATTAGCGACCTTCAACGAAGTTCAACTCTCCCAAGCGCGACAAGAGTCGTTTCAGCTTGGCTATGATCAAGGCTTGCTGGACGCAAAAAAATCGATTGAAAAACAATTGATCGATTTGATCGAGCGTATGGCATTAAAATTACGTCACCTAATCGAAGAAGAAGAAAAACGGGCCACCATTGCCCAAGAGCTGGCCTTACGCACGACGGTTGCTTCTTTGAAAAAAATATGGCCGCAATTCATGACGGCATTGGGTGCAGAGACGGTCGAAGAAACGATCCGTCATGCGTTGGAAATGAACAGTCAGGAAACACGAGTCGTCGTCCGCGTACACGACACGTTGCTTGACGCTGTGGTTGCTTCTCTACCGCAGTTACAAGAACAACAAGCCTTTGCCGGAAAAATAATCGTTCTTGCCGATGACAATGTCATGGTAGGAGACTGCAAAGTCGAATGGGCCGATGGCGGCTTGGAACGATTAAGCCGCACGCTATCACAACAATTGGATCATGTCTTAGATCACTTGATTGCCACCATGTCATCCAAAAATGAATCTATTGCATCTGAAAGGACATCATCATGACCACGCCAACCGAAAACCTGACATTCGCGGAAATTCCCGACGAACCGAAGAAAGCTGAGACGGATAATTTTTACGACGATATTTCGCCGGAAAAAGATTTGCATGCGATTTACGACATTCCCGTGCAGGTGTCCGCCGTGTTGGGCCGAACGACGATGCAGGTCAGTCAATTGCTGAAACTTGGTCGCGGCGCGGTCGTCAACTTGGATCGCCGCATCGGTGAACCGATTGACGTATACGTGAATAACCGTCTTGTCGCGCGTGGCGAAGTTGTCGTCGTGGAAGACAAATTGGGGATCACCATGACGGAAATCGTCAAATCAGATAACTAAAAACAGGTAGCCATGCCCACTAATCCGACGTTTGAATTTCGCCCCGCTCAACGAGAAGTCGATCTTGCCACGATTATCGGCTTGTTTGGCGCATTATTGTTGATCGGGGTGACGTTGTTTTTCGGCGGTCAGTCGAAAATCTTTTACGATGGACCTTCTTTTATTATCGTTTTCGGCGGAACAGTAACGATTACGTTGATGGCATCAACCTGGAGTGATTTTATCGGAACCCTGAGCGTTCTTAAAAGTGCTTTTTCCACAACAGCCATCGAGCAACGCCGCTATGCCAAGCAATTGATTGATCTGGCGATGATTGCTCGACAAAAAGGCCATATCTTTCTGCAGAATTACGAAACGGCGATACGCAGTGACGGCTTTCTGATGCGCGCCATTAAATTGGTAACGGATGCCATCAAACCAGAAGAAATCGAGTCGCTGCTCAAACAAGAGATTGACAGCTTGATCCACCGTCAAGAACAAGCTGTGCGTTTGATGCGCCGTGCCGCCGATATTGCACCGGCAATGGGATTGATCGGAACATTGGTTGGATTGGTTCAAATGTTGGGTAAATTGGAAGATCCCAGCACGATCGGCCCAAGTATGGCTTTGGCGCTGTTGACGACATTTTACGGAGCCGTTTTGGGAACGGTGATTTTAAATCCGTTAGCCACGAAATTAGAGAAACGTACGGATGAGGACGTGACGCAGAAAATTTTAGTATTATCGGCAGCTGTGTCGATGGCGCGGCAAGAAAACCCACGCTTTTTAGAAATTCAGCTCAATACACTTCTTGCGCCTAAAAATCGCGTCAAATATTTCGAGGAATAAAAACAATGCGTCTCATGATTATTGGCCCGATGGAGGGTCATATCAGCGAAGCCGGAAAAATCGCCTTACGTCGCGGTGTGAAAGTTACGCATGCTGAAAATATAACTCAAGCCATGTCGGCTTTGCGTTCAGGTCGCGGTTCCGACTTGATCATGATCGATGTTAAATTGAACATTGCTGAACTGATTGAAAACTTGAATGCTGAACGTATCGCGGTGCCTGTTGTTGCCTGCGGTATCGGAACGGATGCGGCCACAGCTGTTGCCGCCATCAAAGCAGGTGCGAAAGAATACGTGCCGTTACCGCCAAATGCGGAATTGATCGCCGCTGTACTTGAGGCCGTAACAGAAGAAAACCGTTCAATGATTGCCGACGATCAATCGATCAAAGCCGTGTTGGAAATGGCGGATCAAATCGCCGCGTCCAGTGCCAGCGTATTGATCTCGGGCGAGTCCGGTACAGGCAAAGAATTAATGGCACGCTATATTCATCAAAAATCGTTGCGCAAATCCGGGCCTTATATTTCCTTGAATTGCGCGGCTATTCCTGAAAATCTTTTGGAATCGGAATTATTCGGTCATGAAAAAGGTGCCTTTACGGGGGCGGTTGCACGTCGTATCGGCAAATTCGAAGAAGCGAATGGCGGTACCTTATTCTTGGATGAGATTTCCGAAATGGATATCAATTTGCAGGCCAAGTTGCTGCGTGCGATTCAAGAAAAAGAGATTGACCGTATCGGCAGTAACAAACCGGTCAAAATCGATATCCGCTTAATTGCCACAACAAACCGGGAATTAGAACACGAAGTCAAAGCGGGTACGTTCCGTCAGGATTTGTATTTCCGATTGAACGTCATTAATTTGGTTTTGCCTTGTTTACGTGAACGTAAAAACGATATTCCTAAACTGACGCGCTTCTTTATTGAAAAATACGCCAAGCAAAACGGCGTGCCGATCAAACCGCTATCCGAAGCGGCGCTTGATAAGCTTCTTAATCACACCTGGCCGGGAAATATCCGTGAGCTTGAAAACATCATTCATCGTGCGGTTCTGATTGCACGTGGTGATCAAATCGGCCCCGAAGCGATCGGTGTGGGTTCAGAAAGTTCTGTTGCGATGCGTGCCACACAAGTGGCGCAAAACACCAGCGGGCCAATAACGCCTGCCGATCAATTGGTAGGCAAAACCATCGCCGAGGTCGAGCGTGAAATGATCGTCAAGACATTGGATAAATGCCTGGGTAATCGTACACATGCAGCGAATATTTTAGGTATATCCATTCGCACCTTACGGAATAAATTGAAACAATATACCGATGAAGGAATTCCCGTTCCTGCCGTCAGCGGAGAATAAAGCGGTTTGGTCGACAACGCACCAACCACAGTGAATGCGACCTCATCACCCTCCATGAGCAGCTTTATGGGTGGCTTTGTCGGTCAAACTCAGAAAATTCTTGAAAATAAGGACTTGCTTCTTCCTATTTTCGTTATGTGCGTCGTCGTTGCGATGGTCTTGCCATTACCGACATGGTTATTGGATATTTGTCTAGCCATTTCGATTACGCTGTCCGTCCTTATTTTGATGACTGTCATGTTCATTGAAAAGCCGCTTGAGTTATCCTCTTTTCCAACAATCTTATTACTGACGACATCGTTGCGACTGGCGCTGAACGTTGCATCGACACGTCTTATTTTATCCGAAGGGCATAATGGTACGGGGGCTGCGGGTCATGTCATCGAAGCCTTTGGCGGATTTATCATGGGCGGTAATTTCGTTATTGGTATCATCGTCTTTTTCATTTTAGTCATTATTAATTTCATCGTCATTACCAAGGGATCGGGGCGTATTGCCGAAGTTGCTGCGCGCTTCAGCTTGGACGCGATGCCCGGTAAGCAAATGGCAATCGACGCCGATTTGTCCGCCGGCATGATCGAAGAAGCCGAAGCCCGTCAACGCCGTAAAGAATTGGAACAAGAAAGCTCGTTCTTCGGGGCCATGGATGGTGCGGCGAAATTCGTACGTGGCGACGCAGTTGCGGGTATCTTGATCGTCTTCATCAATATCATCGGTGGCATCATCATCGGTGTCGTACAACATGATTTGTCCCTTCGCGACGCGGCTCATAACTATACCAGTTTGACAGTCGGTGATGGTTTGGTGACGCAAATCCCTGCATTGATCATTTCCGTGGGCGCAGGCTTGATGGTATCCAAAGCGGGTACGGCGGGTCCGACCGAACGCGCCATCGTTGCGCAGTTAAGTCAGTATCCAAAAGCCTTGGGCATTAGCTCGGGCATGATGTTGCTAATGCCGATTTTCGGTTTGCCTTTTCTACCTTTTTTCACTTTGGCCGTTTTGACGGGTGCGGCTGCTTATTTCTTGCCGCGCCAACGTGCGGAATTAGCAGCTAAACAAAAAGCGCAAACACAAGCATCGCAAGCCAAAGCGCCATCAGCCGATCAGCCTGTAGCGTCCATGCTGGCGATGGATTTGATCCGTGTCGAATTGGGATATGGTCTACTGCCTTTAGTTAGCACCGGTGAAGGAAACCGTCTGACGGAGCAAATAAAAGGCTTGCGCAAGCAACTGGCTGTCGAACTTGGTTTTGTCTTGCCTAGTGTACGTATTCAGGATCATCTTCAATTGCCGCCGAATGGCTATCGTATCGTGATCAAAGAGATTATTGCAGGCGAGGGCGACGTGCGCCCGAACATGATGCTCTGTATGGATCCGAAAGGTCAGCCGATTACGTTGCCGGGTGAGCGCACCAAAGAACCGACTTTCGGTTTGCCTGCTATGTGGATTGAAAAACGTCACCGCGAAGAGGCTCATTTCCGCGGCTACACAGTCGTTGACCCGCAAACGGTCGTGACAACACATTTGACTGAAATCGTCAAAGATTATATGTCAGAAATGCTGTCTTATGCCGAAACGCAGAAATTGCTGGATGAAGTCGACCGTACGGCCCAGAAACTGGTTGCGGATACGATCCCATCGCAAATCTCCATGAGCGGCGTGCAGCGTATCTTGCAGAACCTATTGAATGAACGCGTCTCGATTCGCGATATGCAGACAATCCTAGAGGGTGTTGCCGAAGCCGCGCCGCAAACCAAGAATTTGATGATGATCACCGAACATGTCCGTTCACGCCTGTCACGCCAACTCTGTGACGCTAATACGGGGTCGAACGGCTTGTTGACGATGGTGGTATTATCCCCAGAGTGGGAGCAAATTTTCTCGGAATCATTGGCAGGTGGTGGTGAAGAAAAACAACTGGCCATGCCGCCTAGCCAATTGCAACAATTTATCGCGCGTATGAATACCGTTTTCGAAGAACAAGCCAAACTGGGTGAAGCTCCGATTTTGTTAACAAGCCCGCATACGCGTCCCTATGTACGTTCGATTATCGAACGTATTCGTCCTTCCCAAGTCGTGATGTCGCAGTCTGAAATTCATACCAAAGCGCGCATCAAAACAGTCGCTCAATTATAAAAAGTAGATCATGCGTATAAAAACTTTCACCGGACCGACCATGAGCAGCGTCATGAGCCAGATCAAAAAAGATCTAGGCGAAGATGCCGTCATCGTCAGCTCTCGCACGCAAGACGACGGATCTTTACGCGTGTCAGCAGCGATCGAAGAAGACCCGGTTTTAGAAACGGTTGAAAACCTGTTAGAGGGTGTCGAAGATCCTGCTTCTCTTTTCGGCGGTATAACGGATTACGGTGTCTTGCCCGATGCAGCAATGGACACCAAATTGGAAATCATCGCCAAGGCGTTGATGCGTCACAATGTCCCCGGCCATATTCATGATAAAATCATGACCCAGGCCGAGCAAATCAATAAATCATCTGCGCATGAGATTCTGGCAACTGCTTTTGAAAAAGTATTTCGTTTCGACGCATTGCCGACAACGGCGTACGAACAGCCGATGATGTTGGTCGGTCAACCCGGTGCGGGCAAAACGACGACGATTGCAAAATTGGCGGCGCGAGCGGTGTTTCATAAATTAAAAGTAGTCGTCATCACCGCCGACACCGTGCGCGCGGGCGGTGTCGAACAACTTTCGGCGTTTACCAATGTTCTCAAGGTTCCGCTGATCAAAGTAAATAATCCGGAAGAGTTGAAAAAAGCGTTGAACGACAACAAAAAAGCCGATCAGATATTAATCGACTGTCCAGGCCTAAATGCATTTGATCCCGTTGCGATGAAGGAATTACATTCCTATACAAAAGTTATGGCGATGGATTTGATTGTGACATTACCGGGCGGTATGGATATGGAAGAATCAACGGAAATCGCTCGTGCTTTGGCGATTTTAGGCGCACGATGGATTTTGCCGACACGCATCGATATGAGCCGTCGTTTGGGCGGAATTTTAACGGCTGCCGATCAAGCGCAGCTTAGTTTTGTCGGCATGGGGCACAAGCCTGATATCGCAGACGGTTTTATGGCGTTGGACGCTCAAAAATTGGCACATCTTATTTTGCCGGAAACGACGGGAGTTAAATCATGACGAATGTGACAAACACGGCTGATCCGCTTCCTAAAACGACACGAGCCCTTCCAACGTTTCGTGCCGACAATATTATGGCGGTTGCGTCAGGCAAGGGCGGTGTGGGCAAAACATGGTTTTCGATTACGCTGGCGCATGCTTTGGCCAAACAAGGCAAAAAAATCTTATTATTTGATGGTGATTTGGGTTTGGCGAATGTCGATGTACAACTTGGTTTGACGCCGCAATATGATTTGCGGAAAGTCATTGAGGATAAAGTTCCTTTGGCGCGTGCCGTTGAGCGTTATACGGATGGCAATTTTGACGTATTGGCCGGACAATCAGGGGCGGGAAATTTGGCGATGATGCCGATTGAAAAAGTCATTGAATTGCGTGACGGTCTTTTGGAAATCGCAAAAGATTATGATCGCGTCATTATCGATTTGGGAGCAGGGGTCGACCGTATGGTACGCATCCTGGCTAGTGCTGCGAAAAACGTCTTTATCGTCATCAACGAAGAGCCGACATCGCTGACCGATGCTTATGCGTTTATCAAGTTGACACATGCCGCAGGGTTGCATGATTCCGTTCATATCGTCGTAAACGAAGCCACAAGCCATAAAGATGGCGAAAAAGTATATGATACACTATCCAAAGTGTGTTTGAATTTCTTGAAATTCCGCCCGCCTCTTTCAGGGGTCATACGCCATGATAAAATGGTATCCGAAGCCATTCGTAATCAAACGCCGCTCTTGACTCGTCATCCGAACACAAATGCGGCCTTTGATATCGAAGTCATCGCTAAGGCTTTTGTCTAAATATGAATGATGGAATTACCCGTGCACTTTTGAATACGGGTGCTTTTTCATCCGGGCAATCTTTAAGTCCGCAAATAAAACTATTGGAACTGCCTGCAGCATTACAAAAACAATCCGTGATAACGGGTGATGTGATTGCATCCAAAGACGGTCAAATCACGTTGAAAACGCCGCAAGGCAATGTCGTATTCGAAGCCGACGTCGCAGTCGTCGTAGGACAAAAAATTACGTTGAAATTACAAGTTATCGTTCAAAACGCCCAACGTAATTTGCTGGTCGAATTGACGTCTGTTGCCGCACAACCAATTAAACCCCAAGCGGTTCCCGTTAATACGATACCTTTACCGCCTGTGCCAATTGCACCGATCACAACGCAACCAACCGTTACTCAACCGATTATTCGCCCGGAAATCTTGGCACCTTTATTGGATGACGCGTTACCTGGGTTTCCATCACTACAGGGTAAAATCATCGAATTACCCAAAACGATTACAACGGAAACATTGATGTTGTTGGTCAAAGAAATATTGAACTTACCGTTGCAAAAACCGTTGCCACCGACGTTGCAAGAGGGTTTGGATAAGATAAAACAATTATTGCCGTTGATGGCGCAATTTACTCAAGCACCCAATACTCCACCGACGACATTACCGATCAATACGCAATCCGAACAACAGATTTTGGTTTCGTTGTTGCAATTGATTCAAGGTACCGCCAGCACGGACACGAAACATCAAACCGCTCTATCGTCTTGGCCGGTGCAAAACGTATCGTTGCTCCAGACGATTAATCCGGGCGAGAAAATCACGCGCGAAACCGTGTCGGCCATTGTTTCCCAGCTTCAAATGGCACTTCCGAAAGATCCCGAAAGCCCTTCACACCCGATGCCTGCGACAGCATTGGTTTTGGGTCAAAAAAACGTACCGTCCTTGCAACAAAATAGTGTACCGACTTTGTTATTGGGGTTTGCGCCAGATTCGCCCCAAGCCTTGATCTTTGTCACGGCGATGCCGAAATCTTCCGACGCGGCACCTCTTTTGCCCGGAACCGTTTTGGTCACGGCATTGCCGCAGACAAAAGCCGAACCAATTGCAGTGCCGTTTTCAGCGTTGTTGAATACGACACAACCGTCAATTTTGATCCCGCTTCATCCGTCCATTGGTGATACATGGCCGGCCTTAAACGATGTGTGGAATGATATTTTGGCTCAGCAATTTTCATTGCCCGAAACAGCCGCAGCGTTCAAGCAATTAATTCCTGCGCCCGCCGCACAGCAATTGCCTGCAACCGTTTTGTTGTTTATGGCGGCATTGCGACTTGGTACGCCTGAAAATTGGCTGGGCAGTAACGTATTAGATAAGCTGCAAAACACCGAGAAATTATCCCTGATCAATCAATTGACCCGCGACATGCAAGCGATACGCAGTGCGATGTCCGATGGGGCCGCTGATGTGTGGCGGCCTTTGCCGATACCGTTGCAAGTCGGGAATGAGCTGATCCGTATGCAATGGTTTTACCGCCATCAATACGAGGATTTGCCGCGTCAACAGACAAGCGAAGACGAGGCTGAAAATAAAAAACGCCGCAAGACCCGTTTTATTTTGGATGTGCCTCAGACACGTTTGGGCGATATTCAAATCGACGGCTTGATGCATGAAAAAAACTTAGATCTTATTTTGCGAACTGAAAAAATAATTGCATCTGAAATGGAAAAAGCCATTCGCGGTCGTTACGGACAAGTTTTGGAAAC
>JANODM010000028.1:0-3052 GCA_031412695.1 Alphaproteobacteria bacterium | reverse complement strand
GGCGACGCTGTCAGCCATAGGATGCCAATAGCGCATGCACGTATAGACGCGCACATCGCCCAAATGTTTCAGTTTTTCCAAAACAGCATTTTGTTGAGCAATCGTGTTTTCGAGTAAAGGCGACCCTCCGCCCATCTCGCCATAGGATTCTTTGGCCGCACCGCGGCTGCGCAGCAGAGCAATAAAATTAGCGAGCATGAAACGCAACGGTTTAGGGAAAGGGATGATGTTCCAATCCATAAAGAAGTTCAGCAAAAACGGACGGATGGTTTTAGGGCCTGTCGGCCCGCCCAAATTAAACAAAACAACGGCGATTTTTTTCATGATTTCAACTGGGTTTGAGAGGATGACTGGAGGGAAATTAAGGCTAAACTTGCTTCAAAGCAAATGACAAAATGGTAATAGTATGTCGTTATGTGGATATTTTAGTACCATTTGGGGGATATTTTGTTAAATTTTTAATGAAATCTGTTGAAAATGGTATGGAATTTGCTAAATCTATAGAGTCTTTCTTTTTTTCTCATGCTTTATTCCAAGCAAAGGCTGCTGACCATGCCAAAAACCTATTATGAGACCGTTCAATTGATCGAACGCATGCACCGTCATTTTTTGGACGTGCTTAAGATCGAACTGGAACGCATGAATGTCCAGGATATCAACAACGTCCAAGCTTTGATTTTATACAATATCGGCGGGGACGACCTAACGGTCGGCGAACTGACCGTGCGTGGGTACTATTTGGGGTCCAACGTATCCTACAACGTCAAGAAAATGGTTGAAGCGGGTTATTTGAAACAAGAACGTTCACAGCATGACCGCCGTTCCGTGCGCGTACATTTGTCCGATAAAGGCAAAACGCTCAAAGAAAAAATTAGCGAAGTATTTTTGCGCCACACGCGTGAGTTGCGTACCGTTGAACTGGACGAAGAGAAACTGGGTCAAATCAATGAGCGTATGCGTTTGTTGGAACGTTTCTGGGCCTCTCGCAGCACGCCGGCTAATGGCTTGAGTGACCTATAACAACAAACCACGCGAAATAATCTTTGAATTTCACCGCATCGGTGCCTATGTCAAGGTTTCCGCATTTGATGTCGCAACCGATATTGAAACCAGTATTACAGGCGACGCTAAGGCTACCCAAGATTATTTGCAACGTTTGGCCCGTGATAAATTGATGCTTGTATTGGAAAAGAAGGGGCTTTTGAAATGACCGAAGAAATATTAGATCATAAAGCCAGTTTGCGCCGCTATTTTTTCACCGGCATTTTGATTACGGCACCTGTCGGATTTACGCTGTATTTCGCGTGGATTTTTATCAAATGGATGGACTCTCTGGTCACGCCGTTACTGCCGGATATTATCAACCCGAATAAAATATTGCCGTTTGAATTACCCGGTGTGGGTTTGATTTTGACGGTTGCCGCGTTGATTTTCATCGGTTGGATTATGGCTGGATTCTTGGGCGGTTGGTTTACCGGATTTACCGAAGCGATTCTAACGCGCGTACCCGTCGTGAAAACGATGTACACGATCATCAAACAAGTCTTGCATACGACGCTGACGGATAATTCCAAAGCGTTCAAAGAAGCGGTGTTGGTTGAATTTCCGCGTCGCGATTCATGGGTGTTGGCGTTCGTCACGTCGCGCGGACGCCAAGCTGTCAATATCGCGGTAGGTCGCGAGATGGTCGCGGTATTTGTGCCAACCACGCCGAATTTGACCTCGGGTTATTTGATTTTTGTGCCTGAAAACGATATCCGCCCCGTTATCTTGCCACCCGATGAAGCGTTGAAATTGATCATCTCGGGCGGGTTGATTAACTAGCCGGCGCCCAAGAATTTATCGACTTGGTCGCGTTCAAATAGATAAAGTAATAACCGTAATGATTTGCCACGCTCAGACGTTAATCCGGGGTCTTTTGCCAAAATCAACTTGGCTTCTTGATGGGCCGCAACCAGTAGATCTTGATGCGCCTCAAGACTAGCCAGGCGGAAATCCAAATCGCCCGATTGTTTAGTGCCCAAGATGTCGCCGGGGCCGCGTAAGCTTAAATCCGTTTCGGCGATTTCAAATCCGTCTTCTGTGCTGCGCATCGTTTCCAAACGTTGCTTGGCGATTTTTCCCAACGGGGCTTGATACAGTAACAAGCAACTTCCTGCTTTTTCACCGCGACCGACACGACCGCGCAATTGATGCAATTGGCTCAGGCCGAAACGCTCGGAATGCTCGATGATCATCACCGTCGCTTCGGGGACGTTAACGCCGACTTCGATAACAGTCGTTGCGACCAGAATATCGATATCGCCGCGCGTGAATTGTTCCATTACCGCGTCTTTTTCCGCCCCTTTTAAACGGCCATGCACCAACCCGACGCGTCCGGGAAAATATTGTAACAACGCGGCATGGCGGTCTTCGGCGGCGGACAGATCGATAAATTCTGATTCTTCGACTAAAGGGCATACCCAATAAATACGGTCACCGTTTTGTATTTTACGTTTTAAACCGTCGACGATTTCAGGGATGCGGTCATGCGGCAAAACGCGCGTATCGATCGGTTTACGGCCTGGCGGTTTTTCTTTAAGCAAGCTGGATTCCATGTCGCCATAGGCTGTCATCGTCAAGGTGCGCGGAATAGGCGTTGCCGTCATGACCAAGACATTTACTGAACTGCCTTTTTCGGACAAAGCAATACGTTGGCTAACGCCGAAACGGTGTTGTTCATCGATGACGGCCAGTCCTAGATCGTTGAATTTGACAGGGTCTTGAATCAACGCATGTGTGCCGATCAACAAATCGATTTTACCCGAAGCTAATTCATCTAAAATCGTTTGACGTGATTTCGATTTTTCACGCGCGGTGAGTAGTGCGATTTTAATACCTATTTTGTCTACAAAAGGTTGCAGGCTAGCAAGGTGTTGCCGCGCTAAAATCTCCGTTGGAGCCATAATAGCCGCTTGTTTTCCAGCACTGATAACATGAATCGCGGCCAGAAACGCCAGAACTGTTTTACCACTACCGACATCGCCTTGTAAAAGACGACACATTTGATAAG
>JANODM010000027.1:0-2452 GCA_031412695.1 Alphaproteobacteria bacterium | reverse complement strand
TGGGCGCGGTGCTGGCTTTTGGGGAGTCATTCCAATTGCTTGGAAATTTTTTCTCAGCTTTGAAACCCCACAGCCTGGGAATGGTTTGCCGATTATTCTTGAGGCGCGCGTGGCCGAATACCTTAGTCTGACCATGAGTATGATCTTTGCTTTCGGGTTGGCGTTTCAAATGCCGATCGCTTTAGGGTTATTGGGTAAATTAGGGGTTGTCAGAGGTGATCAATTGGCACGTTACCGGAAATGGGCAGCCGTGATCATCTTGCTGGTATCGGCGGTCCTAACTCCGTCGACGGATATGTTCAGCCAAGGCGCGTTAGCAATTCCTTTATACTGTCTCTATGAAATGTCGATTTGGTTAGTGAAGTGGCTGCAAAAGTCAGCCACCGAAGAAATTGTAAGTGAGGAACATTATGCTGGATCTTGAACGTATCCGCGACAACCCGCAGTGGTTAGATGAGGGTTTGAAAAAACGTGGGCTGCAAGCATTGTCGCCGATCATTCTGCATGAAGATCAAGCGCGTCGCGCCGTGTTGACCAAGTTACAAAACGCGCAATCCCAGCGCAACGAACTTTCCAAGCAAATCGGCGACATAAAAAAATCCGGCGGGAATGCTGACGGCTTGATGGCTCAAGTTGCGGCATTGAAAGATCAAATCGCCAAAGACGAAGCCGAAGAAATGGAAATCGGCGCGCGTTTGCATGATCTGTTGGTCACAACACCGAATATTCCTGTCGATTCCGTGCCGTTAGGCAAAGATGAAAACGATAATGTCGAAATTTCCAAATTTATGGAACCGACTAAGTTTCAATTCAACGATATCAAAGACCATGTCACTTTAGGCGAAATGAACGGCCTGATCGATTTCGAAGCGGCAGCACGTATGTCGGGATCACGTTTCGTTGTCACCAAGGGTGCGATTGCGCGCCTCGAGCGGTCTTTGGCGATGTTTGCGTTGGATTTGCTGACGTTAGAATATGGCTACACCGAAATTATCGCACCGTTATTGGTCAATGATGCCGCTGCATTCGGCGTCGGACAATTACCAAAATTCGCCGAAGACATGTTCAAAACGAATACAGGTCATTGGTTGATCCCGACATCCGAAGTCTCGATGACGAATTTGGTGATGGATCAAATCATCGACGTCAAAGAATTTCCGCTACGTTACGCATCCTTCTCGCCGTGTTTCCGCTCCGAAGCAGGTTCGGCGGGCCGCGACACGCGAGGCATGATCCGCCAGCATCAATTTTTTAAAGTTGAGCAAGTCGTCATCTGCACGCCGGAACAATCCGAATCCGAGCATGAACGCATGGCAGGAATTGCCGAAACCGCCTTGCAGCGCCTTAAATTGCCGCATCGTAAGATTTTGTTGTGCTCGGGCGATATGGGATTTGCATCGCAAAAAACCTATGACATCGAAACCTGGATTCCATCGCAAAATACCTATCGCGAAACGATGAGCTGTTCGAATTGCGGTGATTTCCAAGCACGCCGTATGAAAGCGCGCTACAAACCCGAAGGGTCCAAAAAAACGGAATTCGTGCATACATTGAATGCGACGTGTTTTGCAACAGGCCGCGCCTTGGTCGCAATCATTGAAAATTACCAACAACAAGACGGCTCGATTAAAGTGCCTGATGCGTTACTGCCTTACATGGGCGGTATCGAGGTGATCAAATAATGATCGAGCAAGCACGTTCCATTCGTTTGTTGATGTTGTTACGCCGTAACGGCATTACGGACACGAACGTGCTCAGCGCAATCGAACGTGTTCCCCGGGAATATTTCATTCCTGAAAACTTTAACGATAAAGCATATGAAGACACGGCTTTGCCAATTGGGCATGGTCAAACAATTAGTCAGCCTTTGGTTGTTGCGATGATGACGCAGGAATTGCATTTAACGAACCGCATGAGCGTGTTGGAAATCGGCACCGGAAGCGGATACCAAGCTGCGATTTTGGCGCAACTCTGTCGCCGCGTGTATTCAATTGAACGTCTGAAACCGTTGCATGAGCAGGCGACACGTCGTTTCGATGACATGAAAATTCGTAATATCACTACTTTATATGGCGACGGCTATAAAGGTTGGCCATCGGTCGCACCGTTTGATCGGATTATCGTCACGGCTGCTGCGGCGCAAGAGCCGCCGCCTGCATTGATGGATCAGCTGGCGGTCGGCGGTATCATGATTTTGCCGGTGCGCCTCAACGCGCTGAAGGAACAATTGGTAAGAATTCAAAAAACGGAAACGGGATTTACCGAACAACCGATCATGGATGTTCGTTTCGTGCCCTTGGTGAGCGAACATGATATCTATAAAGCCTCGTAACATTGTCGTTCTAGCATTGCTGCTAGGGGCATGCGCTGCACCTAATCCGTCACGTGTTGCGGTAACCATGATGGGTACGCAAGGTGTCGGTCAGGCCAATGATATGGTAGCGCGCGCAGG
>JANODM010000026.1:0-2718 GCA_031412695.1 Alphaproteobacteria bacterium | reverse complement strand
ATTTCCTTTGATGTGAAAATGCCGCGCGATTTCAGCTTTGCTGGCGCGACCTTGACGAGAAGTGATAAAGTCGACGATATCTTTAGGGGAGGGCATGCCAGGCTTATTGCCTGAATTATCTTTTTGTTTCATGCGGGCATTATTGACCAGCACCGGTCAAAAAGCAAACAAATTGCACCATTTTTCCATTATTAGGGCGGGATTAAAGCCTGATTAAGCCGTTTTCTTCTTCGGCTTTATGGCGGCTTTCTTTTTTGGAGCCGCTTTTTTAGCGGCAGGTTTCTTGATCGTTGCGGGTTTTTTCTCGACAGGTGCTTTTTTCGCAGGTGCTGCCTTTTTGCCTTTGCGGCCCCATGTGCGTGGTTTGATACCAGCTGCTTCGTCACGTGCTTTTTTCTCGATCTTAGCAGCGATCAAATCTACGGCGCGGTTCATGCCGATGGTAAACAGATCTTCCGATTTAGGAATGGATACGAACATCGTTTGATATTTCAAATAGGGGCCAAAACGTCCGTTATTCGCCTCGATGCTGTCGCCTGTCTCGGGATGCTTACCAACGAAACGCGGTAACGCCAAAAGTTCAATCGCTTTTTCCAAGGTCGTTTGATCGATGGTTAAGCCTTGCGGCAAAGAGGCGCGCTTCGGTTTTTCAACAGGCACTTTTTTCGGCTTTTTCGGTTTGCCGTTTTTGCCAATTTCAATCACGGGTTCGGCAACCACTTTTGGTTTCCCGTCATCGGGTAAATCCAATTGTACATAGGCGCCATAAGGGCCTTTGCGAACCGTGATAATGCCTTTGGTTACTGGATCCACGCCTAATTCTTTGGGCTCGGTCATCGGACGTGCACCGTCTTCGCCGCTTGTGTCCGAACCGTCTTGCGTCAATTGACGTGTGAATTTGCATTCAGGATAGGTCGAACAACCGATAAAAAATCCGAATTTTCCAGGTTTTAAACTTAATGTCCCGACATCGCAAGACGGACAAATACGTCTAGGTTTACCATCGGCACGGACGGGAAATAAATAATTTTCCAGTTCGCCATTTAAAACTTCCAGAACTTCCGATGTGCGCAGATCGCCTGTTTCTTTAGTTTTGGCGGAGAAAGACTTCCAAAACGTCGCCAGCAATTTTTGCCAGCCTAATTTGCCTTCAGCGACCGTATCAAGCTGATTTTCCAAATCGGCCGTAAAATCATATTCGACGTATTGGGTGAAAAAGTTTTGTAAAAACGCGGTGACGACACGGCCACGTTCCTGCGGTTGGAAACGCTTTTTGTCCAACGTCACATACTCGCGATCCTGCAAGACTTGGATGATTGACGCATAAGTCGACGGGCGGCCGATACCTAGTTCTTCCAAACGCTTTACCAAAGATGCTTCGGAATAACGCGGCGGCGGCTCAGTGAAATGCTGATTTGGCGTAATTGTATTCAAACCTGGTTTGTCACCTTCGGCCATTGCAGGCAGTATTTTATCGTCTTCATCGTCATTCGTTTCCGTATCGTCGACTTCCTTGAGATAAACCTTGAGGAAACCATCAAATGCGATGACAGAACCATTAGCGCGGAATGTACCGGCACCGTTTGCGGCATCGATATCGACTGCGACCTGATCTAATTTTGCCGCTGACATTTGCGACGCGATGGTGCGTTTCCAAATCAAATCATACAGCGCACGCTCATCGGACTCTAAATATTTCGCGACAATCGCGGGCAGGCGGCGCATATCGGTCGGACGAATCGCTTCGTGCGCTTCTTGGGCGTTTTTCGCCTTAGAGAAATACTGACGCGGAGAAGCGGGCAAATACGCATCGCCGAATTCTTTTTCGATGACGCCGCGGGCGGATGCAATCGCTTCACCGCTTAGGGTCGGGCCGTCGGTACGCATATAGGTAATTAAACCAACCGTTTCGCCGCCGATATCGACGCCCTCGTATAAACGCTGTGCGACACGCATAGTTTTACTGGCACCGAAACCTAATTTGCGTGACGCTTCCATTTGCAATGACGATGTAATGAATGGCGCATATGGATTACGCTGGACTTGTTTTTTCTCGACTTTGACAACGCTGAAAGCTTGGCCTTCCAATTTTGCCACGGTCTCTTTAGCAATCTTTTCGTTGTTCAGCGTAAATTTATCCAGTTTTTTGCCGGACGCATGCGTCAAACGCGCTGTAAAATTTTGCCCGTTTTTCGCTTTGAAGGATCCGATCACCGACCAATATTCCTGCGGGATGAATTTCTCGATCTCGGATTCGCGTTCGCAAATCAAACGCAAGGCAACGGATTGTACGCGGCCTGCAGAACGGGCACCCGGCAATTTACGCCATAAGATTGGCGACAGATTAAATCCGACCAAATAATCCAACGCACGGCGCGCCAGATACGCGTCAACCAAATCCTGATCGATGGCACGGGCTCTTTTAAAGGCTTCTTGTACGGCCGTTTTGGTAATCTCGTTGAACGTAACACGCTTGAGGCCTTTGCCTTTCAGCAATTTGCGCCCTTCCAACATATCGGCCAAATGCCACGAAATCGCCTCTCCTTCGCGGTCAGGGTCGGTTGCCATGAAAACGTTTTCGGATTCTTTGACCGCTTTGACGATTGCACCGATTGATTTTCCGGCGCGTTCGGATTCTTCCCATTTCATGGCAAAGTTATTTTCGGGGTCGACCGAGCCGTCTTTGGGTGGCAAATCACGGACATGGCCCATGCTGGC
>JANODM010000025.1:0-1679 GCA_031412695.1 Alphaproteobacteria bacterium | reverse complement strand
AAACTTTATACTCAAGTCCCCACGGCGTGTAGCGGTCGGGGTCTTCAAGCCAGTTCTCTCTAACTTTAACAAACAATTGTAAATGAATTGGTACGCCGAATTGAGCCTTGAGGTCTTTACGCGCTGCCGTGCCGATTTCTTTTAATTGGCCGCCTTTATGGCCGATAATAATAGCTTTTTGACTGTCGCGTTGTACATAAATGGTTTGTTCGATAATCCATTTCGCCGGATCGGACTCGTCAAACGTATCGGTTTCGACCGTGCATGAATAAGGCAATTCCTGATAAAGCTGTAAAAATATTTTCTCGCGTGTAATTTCGGCCGCCAGTAAACGCATCGGCATCGTACTGACTTCGTCGACAGGATAATGCCAGACATCTTCGGGAACTTTTTTAGAGAAATATTCCAAAAGGTCATCCACACCGCTGCGTTTCAGTGCCGAAATCATAAATGTTTGTTCGAACGGAAAAGCCTGGTTGAACTGTGTTGCCAATTCTAACAATTTGCCTTTGTCGATCAAATCAACTTTATTCAGCAGCAGAATAACAGGCTTTTCGTGATTCTTGAGGCTCTCTAGGATCATATCCGTGCTTTGCATCGGATTTTTTTTCGACACATCGACCAACAATGCAATGATATCGGAATCTTTTACACCCTGCCATGCGGCATGTACCATCGATCGATCAAGACGCTTGTTAGGACTGAAAATCCCTGGTGTATCGACGAAAACGATTTGCGAGTGGTTATGCATCGCAATCCCCGTCACGCGGGTTCTTGTCGTTTGTACCTTTGGTGAAACGATAGCAACCTTGCTGCCGACCAGTTGATTGATCAATGTTGATTTGCCTGCATTCGGTGCACCGATAAGGGCGACGAAGCCGCAACGTGTTGCCGTATTATCCATTTTTTTCACGTACCATATTCAATAAAAGTTGAGCCGCCAGTTTTTCAGCAATTTGTTTCGTAGCACCCGGTGCCTGTTGTGGCGCATACCCTTCAAGCGTGGCTTGCACGATAAAGCTTGGGCGATGATCCGGGCCTGTGCGTTCAAGTATACTGTATTGCGGCAAAGGCAAACCTTGGCCTTGCGCCCATTCCTGCAAAGCGGTTTTGCTGTCTTCAGGGGGACTTATTTCTTGGGTAATCAAATCCATCCAATGAACACGAATAAACGCTTCAGCAACGGTAAATCCGCCATCCAAATACAACGCGGCAATCAGGGATTCTACTGCATCTGCCAGCATGGATGCACTTGGCGCTTTATCCGACAGGATCATATAATCTGACAGCTTTATGTTCAGAGCAACACTTTCCAGGACGGATTGTTTGACTAACGCGCTGTGGCGTTTAGCCAAGGAACCTTCAACCTCTTCGGGAAACGTTTTGAATAAAATATCTGCAACGACGAAGCTTAAGATGCGATCGCCTAAGAATTCCAAACGTTCATAGGATGTTTTATCTTTAGATGCGCTGGAATGAGTCAGGGCCTGGCGCAGCACATCTTTATTGCTGAAAACATGGCCTAACATTTTCTCCAGTTCATGCATGGTCAAATCTTTTGAAAGAGCCGTTTAAAGCGTATCGCCGAAGGCCATTTCCAGATTTCGTAGGCCCGCGTTTCGTTGTTCAGCGAGAAGAAAATAAACTGGGCCTTACCGATCAGATTTTCATACGGCACA
>JANODM010000024.1:0-1701 GCA_031412695.1 Alphaproteobacteria bacterium | reverse complement strand
CCTGCTGTCTCGGCTGCAAAGTCGTCTCGCGCAGCTCCCACCCAGCCATGCGGCCGTCTCAGCACAGCTTAAGCTGGCGCAAAATCTCATGTGTCTTCAGGTGGGGCTAAATCCTAACGGCAACCTGCTGACTTCCCCTCTTTTGCAGCCTTGTTTGTTTGCCAATTCCAAGCTCACTGCCACGACGGATGTCGCCCTTCAGCCTTCACAAATCCCGTCTTGGTCAGCGATTCAAACCCTAGCCACAACCGCTTATCGTCAGGCGCAAACTCTAGGTGATCGCACCACCGCAGCCAACGCCCTTGGATATGTTGCCGCTGTGACTCAAAAAACCGGAACCCTATCAGCATCACAGCAGTTAACCGAACAGACACTTCAGCAGTTGTCTGCCTTCAATAACCCAGAACTGGTTTATCTGTGGCAGTGGCAACTCGGCAGACTGTATCAACGTCAAGGTCAGCAAACAAAGGCGATCGCAGCCTATACCCTGGCTTACGAAACTCTTCAGTCCCTGCGTCGTGATTTAGTTGCCACCGATCCCGATATTCAGTTCACATTCCGCGATCGCGTTGAACCCGTGTATCGAGAGCTAGTAGATTTGCTCTTGCAACCCAAAACTTCTAGTCAAGCGCATCTCATGCAGGCTAGGGACGTGATTGAATCGCTCCAGCTAGCGGAGCTGAACAACTTTTTTAGAGAAGCCTGTATAGAAGCACGCACCCAGCCAATTGATCGCCTTGACCCCAAGGCAGCAGTTGTTTACGGCATTGTCTTGCCAGAACGACTAGCCGTTATTCTGTCTCTACCTGGAAAACCCCTGCGGTATTACGCAACCCCTCTAAAGACAGACGCTCAGGGTTACGGAGAAGTAGAGCGCACCGTTGATGACCTATACGCTACCTTAAACCCCTTTATATCTACTCCAAATCCTCTACAGCCTAAGCAAAAGCTATACGACTGGCTTCTGCGCCCTGCGGCGACAGAGCTTAAAAGTAGCGGGGTTGAAACTCTTGTGTTTGTTTTAGACGGGGTTTTGAGAGGGGTGCCCGTTGCCGCACTGCACGATGGTAAACAGTACCTTGCCGAAGAATATGGCCTTGCTCTAACGCCAGGGCTACAGCTTTTGAGTTCACGCCCACGTTCTGCCGACAAATCCAGAACGCTCATTGGTGGACTGGCGGAGTCTCGTCAAGGCTTTAATTCACTGCCAGGTGTTGCACAAGAGGTAAAAGAAATTTCCGATGCGGTGCCGTCTCAGGTGCTATTGAATGGGCAATTTACCCGCGATCGCCTCCAGGCCACCATTGCGTCTACGCAGTTTTCGGGCATTCATTTCGCCACCCATGCTCAGTTTTCTTCCAATGCCGAAAACACCTTTTTGCTGACGTGGGATGAGCGCGTGAATGTCAGAAACTTAGACCAGCTTTTAAGGGAAAGCAGCGATCGCCCCAGACGTAGCCCCATCGAACTCCTGATCTTAAGCGCCTGTCTAACCGCCGTGGGAGACAAGCGCGCAACCCTAGGGCTGGCAGGGCTGGCGGTGCGCTCTGGTGCCCGCAGCACCTTGGCAACGCTGTGGTCTGTGCAGGATCAGTCTACGGCTGACTTAATGACCTATTTTTATAAAGCACTTGCAAAACCTGGCGTGGGCAAGGCACAGGCGCTTCGAGAGGCTCAGCTTTCCCTTTTAAAGTCACCTCA
>JANODM010000023.1:0-5768 GCA_031412695.1 Alphaproteobacteria bacterium | reverse complement strand
GAAGACAGCAGTTGGGAATCGTTACACCGTACGAAAGTATTTTTAAAAGCGCCTATCACGACACCATCAGGCGGCGGGTATAAATCGTTGAACGTGACGGCGCGCAAGACTTTGGGTCTGTTCGCTAATGTCCGCCCTAGCATTTCATATCATCCATTTGTCAAAACCAATTTTCCGAAGATGGATATGGTCATCATTCGCGAAAATGAAGAAGATTTATATGCAGGCATTGAATACCGCCATACACCTGATGTCTATGAATGTTTGAAAATTCTGACGCGTCCCGGTTCGGAACGTATCGCACGTTACGCGTTTGATTATGCCCGCGCCAATGGCCGTAAAAAAGTTACCTGCATGATCAAAGACAATATCATGAAGATGACCGACGGCATGTTCTATAAAGTTTTCCAAGAAGTCGGTAAAGAATATCCGGATATCGTCCAAGACCGCATCATCGTCGATATCGGTGCTGCAAAAATCGCCGCCGATCCGTTGCGTTTCGACTTCGTTTTAGCGCCGAATTTGTACGGCGATATCATTTCCGACATCGCCGCCGAAGTGACAGGATCGGTGGGGTTAGCTGGCTCATCCAATATCGGTCTATCCTGTGCGATGTTCGAAGCCATTCACGGCTCGGCGCCCGATATCGCAGGGAAAGGTATTGCCAATCCATCCGGATTATTATTGGGCTCGGTGATGATGTTGGTGCATATCGGCCAGGCGGATATCGCCGAAAAAATTCACAATGCATGGCTGACGACACTTGAGGAAGGTATTCATACAGGCGATATTTTCCGCGAAGGCATATCCAAAAAACGTGTCACTTGCGCCGAATTCGGGGATGCGGTTGTAGCGAATTTAGGCAAAACACCGAAACAATTACCGGCAGCCGTTTATAACAAAGATGCCAAACCGATTGTTATTCCTGATGTGTCGCCACAAAAAGTGACTAAAGTCGAATTAGTCGGTATCGACGTATTCTTGACGTATCAAGGTGAAACCGAAGCATTGGCCACGAAATTAAAAACCTTGTGCGACACGATGCAGTTGCAGGCGATCACCAATCGCGGTGTCAAGGTGTGGCCGCATGGCGATCCGAAAACCTATTGTGTCGATCACTATCGTTGCCGCTTTGTCGGTGATGAAAAAGCGACCAAAGTCGTCGCGGCAAACGACGTGATCGCCTTGCAACAAAAATTGGTTACTGCAGGATATAGCATCGCCAAGACCGAAAACCTGTTCAATTATGACGGCGAGCACGGTTACACGACGGGTCAAGGTCAGTAAAACAAGGCTAATAAGTTTAAAAATAAATTCGTTTCAGGACTGGACCCCAGCAACACTGGGGTTTAGTTTATCCTATGGAGAAAAAAATGTCCGACATCATCAATGCACCGTCTTATGAACGCAGATTCCTACCCAAAGACTTAAAGGTTGTGACATGGAAAGATGTCGAGCCGTTTGCCGGCGATTTACTGGCTCGTTCTTGGAAGGATGCGGCTGAATACCGAGGTTGGCTCGAGCAGTGGGATGAATTAGATATCGTGATGAGTGAACGCGGGTCGCGTTTATATATTGAAAAATCCTGTGACACCGAAAATGAAGCCTTGCAAAAAGCCTATTTGACTTGGGTAACCGATGTGTCGCCGCCTTACAGTGTGTTCAGCAACGATATGAATAAAAAATTTATGGAATCAACGTTCAACGACGCAATCAACGAAGAGGGTTTTGTGTTATTGCTTAAACGTTCCAAAGCTGCTTTGGAATTATTCCGTGAGGAAAACGTCGCATTGCACGCCTTGGATGCTGAAATGGGAAATGAATACGGCGAAGTAGCGGGCGCGCAAATGGTCGAGTTGGATGGCAAAGCCATGACGTTGTCCCAGGCCGGAACACGTTTGGAAAGTGCCGATCGCGATACGCGCGAAAAAGCTTGGCACGTCATTGCCGAACGCCGCTTGCAGGACAAGGAAAAATTGGATGATATTTTCGCGCGTATGGTTGCCAATCGTCATCAGATTGCCTTAAACGCAGATGAAAAAAACTACCGCGATTATAAATTCAAAGAATACCAGCGTTTCGATTACACACCTCAGGATTGTTTTCAATTTCATCAAGCCATTGAAAAAGCGGTTATGCCGATTGCGGCGAAAATGGATGATAAACGACGCCGTGACATGGGTTTGGAAAAATTGCGTCCGTGGGATTTCAATTGTGACTCCCTTGGGCGTCCGGCAATTATCGCCTTTCAAAATTCGGATGAATTAATTGAAAAATCGATCCGTATGCTGGATCAGACCATGCCGATTGCGGCTGATACGTTACGCCGCATGCAGTCGAAAAATCTATTGGATTTGGATTCGCGCAAAGGCAAAGAGCCGGGCGGTTATAATTCCGGTTTGCCTGAAACCCGCTCTAGTTTCATGTTCACCAACCAAAGCGGCACGGTCAGAGACATGGAAACCGTCATCCACGAAGCGGGTCATGCTACGCATGATATGTTATCGTCAAACCTGGGCCTGAATGGATATCGGCAATACCCGATGGAATTGGCCGAAGTAGCATCGATGAGTTTGGAATTATTGACGCATGATCAATGGCCTATTTTTTTCGATGATCCTGAGATTTTGAAACGTGCCCAACACAAGCATTTATCATCGATCATTCAATTCTTTCCGATGATGGCATCCATCGATGCATTCCAACATGCCGTATATGAAAATCCGGATATATCGCCATCTGATCGACATGATGTATGGGATAATTTGCAAAAACGTTTTGGTAATGAAGCGATCATCGACTGCAGCGGTATAAATCCTGATTATCGCCGCACCGGATGGCAGCGCGTCTTACATATCTATGCAGTACCCTTTTATTATGTTGAATACGGGATCGCGCAATTGGGTGCTTTGCAGCTATGGCGCAAGTATAAAAAAGACAAACAGGACGGTATTCGTGCTTATCAAAACATTCTGTCTCTGGGCTATACCAAATCTATTCCTGAAATTTATCAGGCCGGTGGTATTAAATTCGATTTCAGTGTTGAAACCATTGCTGAATTGATGGATTTCGTCGGTGAAGAAATGGAAAAACTGATTTAAACCCTTCATTGAACACCCCTTGCGGCTGGATCATGTTTTGGCTAAGGTGGCCTCGCATTTACTTGAAACTGGGAGGTGATGGTAAATGATTGCGATACGAAAAAAGCGGCGCCGTTTTCTGCCGGAAGATCTGCAAGTAAACACATGGGACGATCTTAAGCCCTATGCGGACAATCTCCTCAACCGAAAAATACGATCCATTAGCGGTTTTGAAAAATTTCTTCGGGATGAATCCGAATTCAGTGCAGCTTATTATCAAGAATATATTGATCGTGACATCCTGGTTATGCAGGATTCAACAAATAAAGAGTATGAAAAAGATTTTTTAGCTTTTCATGAATCATCGCATGATTTTGCACTGTTTGATCAAGCGATCAGTAAACGAATAGCCGATGATCCCTATGGAAAACAAATAAAAGATAAATCATTCCGCAAAGCACGTAAATCGATCAAGCTTTTTAACGGAATTTTCTGTCCGCAGAATATCCGTTTGGAAAATAAAGACACGCTGATGTCTTATAAAGTTGGCCGAATTTTATCTAGAATGACAATGATACACGAAGATCGTGAAATCAATTTATCGGAGTCAGCCGCGCTGTGGAGTAGCGGTGACCGTGAAGAAAGAAAGAAAGCATGGCTTGCTGAACAAGAAGCGCGTTTAGAAAAAAGTGAACCATTAGGTCGGCATTTCGGGCGTTTAGTTGCCAATCGTCATCAAATGGGCCTTAACGCAGGTTTTGATGATTACACTGACTATGTGTATTGGAATGCTGCGCCAGAAGGTAAGCAAATGGTTTATTTGCCGAAAGATATGCGGCGTTTTGATAATAATGTAAAAAATATCGTTTTACCAATTATCGAAAAATTGGATAAAAAGAGAGCAGATAAATTAGGCTTACGTGTCTTGCGTCCGTGGGATTTAGATGTCGATATTTACACCCAAAAACCAGTTGTCGCTTTTAAAAACAAGCGCGACTTACTTAAAAAAACGCACAAAGTTTTAAATGCAGTCGATCCATATTTCAGCGATGTTCTAAAAGTTATGGAAGAGCATGGTCATATGGATCTTGAGCCACGCGACGGTAAATATCCCGGGGCTTGTAATTATAATATGCCTGAAAGAATGGTGCCCTATACGTTCGGTAATTTTAGCGGATCCATTAATGATGTTGCGACGATGGTTCACGAAACCGGTCATGGCGTGCAGAATATGTTGCTAAAGGATTTGAAACTTGCCCGCTATAAATGGGTTTGTTCTGATGTGGCTGAATTTGCTGCGATTGGTATGGAAATGCTTTCGTTTGATCATTGGGGTGAATTCTTTGACAATAAAACGGACTGTTTGCGAGCGCAGCGTGTTTACTTGGAAAATATAATGCGACGTTATTTTCCTTATATCGCAGAGGGTAATAAGTTCCAACGCGCTGTCTACGCCGAGCCTGACATATCGCCTCGTCTGCGCAATGAAAAATACTTAGAAATTAGCCAAGAATATAATACGCCATTGGTTGACTGGTCAGGATTGGAAGACTATCAAGCCATTCAGTGGCAAAGAAAACCACACCCTTTTACAGATCCGTTTTATTTTGCTGAATATAGCTTTGCTTTTATCGCTGCGGCGGATTTACTGAAAAACTATCGTAAACAACCTGACAAAACAATCGAGCAATATAAAAAAGCCTTGGGGTTGGGAAGTACTGAAACGATTTCCAAAACCTTTGAAACGGCTGGTGTCAATTTCGATTTTGACGCACCAGCCATGCGCCGAGCAGCCAAATTTTATTATAATGAGATTTGCGAAATTGATAAGAAATTTGAAGAAGCGTTTGATGACGACGATCGAGATGAGCCTAAAGTAATTTCACCCATAGCATCCTCTCGTCCTCCAAAATTAGCTGCTTAAATTACCGCGTTTTCAAATAAACTTCGGCGATTTTGACGGCATTGGCGGCCGAACCTTTGCGCAAATTATCGCCGATCAACCAAAACGCCAGGCCGTTTTCCACGCTGAAATCACTGCGCAACCGGGCCACATAGGCGAAATCATCGCCTGCAATTTCGGCATGAGTCGGTAAATCGGCTGAATCCTCCAGTACGCCCAAGCCTTTTTGACCTGTCATCCACATGGCGGCTTTGATCGGGCTGATTTCGTTTTCCGCTTCGACATTCACCATCATCCCGTCGCCGACAAAAGCAGGGATGGTGACGGTGTTGACGGCTAGTTTGATTTTCGGATCTAAAATCTTTTTCACTTGGGCAATCGTTTGCCATTCGACATCTGTGAACCCGTCTTCGCGTTCGGCACCTACCATCGGATAGGCATTAAAAGCAATTTGCTTGGGCAGATGCTCGGATGCAGGCGTACCTTGTGCCATAAACAGGGCTTTGGTTTGCGAAAATAATTCGTCTTGTGCTTTGCGGCCCCAATGACTGACCGATTGATAGGTGCTGACGACGACACGTTGCACATTTGATTTAATATGAAGCGGATTAAGCGCAAGGCTAAGAAAAATACTCAGCGAATTCGGATTAGCGATGATTTTTTTAGGCGGATTCTTTTCCAACAACGCCAGGTTGACATCGGCTACAATTAACGGGACATCGGGATCAAGTGCGAAAATGCCCGAACAATCGATGAATAATGCGCCTGACTCAGTTGCTTTTTTT
>JANODM010000022.1:0-3451 GCA_031412695.1 Alphaproteobacteria bacterium | reverse complement strand
CGAACTGTTTGATCTCGGCCAGCACAGTGCGTTGTGAACATAGGCTGTCGTGACTGAGCACGGTAGACAGTACGAAACGTGCGACTTCGACCAGTGCAGCATAAGGATCAAGACGGTCGACCAATTCACCGGGATCGATTTCGAAACGGATCGCCTCGCCCAAATGTTCTAACGCCATGCGGAACAAATCTCCCTTGTCTGCAAAGTGACTATAGAGAGTCAATTTCGACACGCCTGCTGCGTCGGCGATTTCCTGCATCGATGTGTTGCCATAGCCTTTTTCACGGAACAACGCGCCAGCGGCATTGAAAATGGCCTGGCGTTTTTCGGGATCTTTAGGGCGGCCCCGTGCGGGAGGGGTCGGTGGTTTCGGCGAGGTCGTCATTTTAAATATAAGCCTGAAAAAAAGTAACGTAGTACACCACCCTGAAATACATGGCGGGCGGTGAGGTCGAAAACAATGGGTAGTCAAAAATATGGGCGTAATGTAACAGGCAGTTGCCGTTAATAAAAGAGATTCTTTTGAGTAATATTATGATCTTAGTTGGGGTCCGGTCGCTTGCCCGCAAAGCGGCGCAAACAGGGCGTTTGCTCGAAAATGATGTTGACATAACTGTACATTTAGGATAGGGTTACTGTCAGATAAAACATTTTAAGGAGTTAAAGATGGCTGTGCCAATTTTTCTAGGCGATGACTATGAGCGTAATAAAAGAATAGATAGAATTTTTAAAAGTGCTATGGCCCTTTGTGTTGCTGGCGGTGCAGCATGCATCGGCAAACTAAGCTATGAGGCAGGACAAGTTGCGGAGCGAAATCGACTTCTTGAAGGGGCAGAAATAGTTACAAATCCTGTGCCTACAGCAAATGATAGTGTTGGTGTCGGATATAAAAGTCTCGATACGACGAAATACATTATTGATGCCAAAAAACTTCCTGGGCATTACAGAAAGCCGCAATAAGCTAATTGGCGTGTAGAATGATTAAAAAGCCCTGTTTATCGCGGGGCTTTTTTATTTTGCGCGATTCTGAAAGAGGCGTATCCCGACCAAAGCGGAGAGATCTCATGTAAAAGGAGGGGCCTCTCGGCTACGCTCGAGGCACAAGAGAAATGTTTTTATAACATCACCCATGCTGATGAAAGATCACATGCAGTGCAAAGGCCATGACGAATGCGATCGTCACATTCATCGCATAGCGTCGGCGAAACGACAGCGGTGCGGGGACGCAATGATGATCGCACGGATCATGTTTTGCGGCGTGCTTGGCTGCGTGACGTGCGCGCCACAGATCTTCGAGGCGTAAAATTCCGTACACGGCTATGGGCAAAAATAATGCGAGTACGATCAGTTCCACAGACGGGTCGCGGATAAAAGCCTGCAACAATGCGACGCCACCTAGCATTTTCAGCAGTAACGGCACGACGACGCAGCACCCGATATGTTGTTTGAGCGGCGTCAGCAATACCATTGTCGGACTAATGGCCGACGCTTTGAGTCGCTGCAAAAATGAAAAAGCCATGAGCGCGGGCCGCTTTCGAGGAGTGTTATACTGTAACATAAGCTAGGGGGAGGTACGGTGAAAGTCAAGATTTTCAATAGGATGAAACGGGTTTAGGTGGTGTGGTGCGCACTAGGCTTGCATCGCGGCGCAAACTCCGTAAACTTCGGGCATGAATTGGATTACAAACTTTGTCCGCCCGAAAATTCGCGCTTTGGTGTCGCAAAAAACCGAAGTGCCGGATAATTTATGGGTGAAGTGTTCGGGGTGCGGCGCGATGCTGTTTCACCGCGAATTGGAAAAAAATCTTCAGGTCTGTCACCATTGCGGCCATCACCTGCGCCTCAAAGTCGATGAGCGTTTGAAACTTTTATTCGATCATGAAAATTTCGAAACGCATGCCTTGCCGTCCGTGCCGCTTGATCCGCTGAAATTCAAGGATCGTAAAAAATATGTCGACCGTCTGAAAGACGCGCAAAGCACCACGGGTCATCGCGATGCGTTGCGCATTGCGTCCGGCACCATCGGCGGTAAAGACGTCGTCATCGCAGCGTTTGATTTTGACTTTATGGGCGGATCAATGGGTGCGGCCGTCGGATCCGGTATCGTTCGCGCCGGTGAAATCGCCCTTCGAAACAAAGCAGCATTGATCGTCATTCCCGCCTCGGGCGGCGCCCGCATGCAAGAGGGCATTTTGTCGTTGATGCAAATGCCGCGCACGACAGTCGCCGTGCATCGTATGCGCGCGGCGAAATTGCCGTATATCGTCTTGCTGACGGATCCGACCACAGGCGGCGTCTCGGCGTCGTTCGCGATGTTGGGTGATATTCACATCGCAGAACCGGGTGCTCAAATCGGTTTCGCCGGTAAACGTGTGATCGAGGAAACCATCCGCCAGAAATTGCCCGCCGGATTCCAAACGGCAGAATATTTGTTGGATCACGGGATGGTCGATATCGTAGTGCCACGCAAAGAATTGCCAGGTGCGATTTCAAAAATGCTGAATGTGTTGATGAAATGATAACGCGGCTGACCTTGATCCGTCATGCCGAAACCAACATGAATGCCAATTACCCCCATATTATCGGGGGGCGATCCAATGATACGCCCTTGACGCCTAAAGGCAGGCTGCAGGCTGAAAAATTAGGCATGCGATTTATGATCGAACAACCCGACTTTACCGCCGTCTATACGTCACCCAGCGTACGCACGATCGACACAATGTGCATTGCGCATCGAATATGGGGTAAATCTGTGGCGCCGATTAAAGATAAGCGTTTGCAAGAAATTTCCCAAGGCGATTGGGAAGGCGGGTTGCGCAGCCAGCATCACACGCCTGAGATGTTGGATATTATTCGCGCTTCAAAAGGCACGCATCGCGCACCGAATGGCGAAAACCAACCCGATGTCGAAAAACGTATGATGGAATTCGCTGAAAATTGCGTCGAGCAATACGTGGGCGGACATGTCGCCGTCTATTCCCATGGCATCGCCATCAAATGCCTTGCACGTGCAGTGCAAAAATCGGATAGGGCGCAAACTTATTATACGGCCATTGAAAACACGTCGTTGACGATCATCGATTATTTACATGATGAAAAAATCTGGCGGTGGCACAGCCTGAATGATCACGCGCATTTAAGTTTGGTCTAGCGCCGCGCCGCGTGATTTAGGCAGGCTGTAACATTCCGCGACGACGCGACGGGCGATTTTCTATGACCAGTACCGGCGTTTCAGCAGTCGTGCCTAATAAGCTTAATGAATTATCAGCGAACTTCTCGGTAGCGATAATGGCCCGTGTCGCTTTTTTCAATCCGTTTGTCAGCTCGCGCACAAACGGATCAAACGCATAGGTTTTGCCGCTTAGATTTTGTTCATCGCTGGGGAATTCCTTGAACCCGACTTCGTTTGCACGACGCACGGCGCCCCCACGAAGCCCAAGCATAGCCGAGG
>JANODM010000021.1:0-2655 GCA_031412695.1 Alphaproteobacteria bacterium | reverse complement strand
CCCGTCAAACGCCGCCGTTTTCTTGTTGCGGCGGGTCGGGGTGACGGCTTTTTCAAAACCCAGCTTAGCGGCTTCTTTCAGGCGCAGTTCGCCTTGGGAGACGGGGCGGATCTCTCCTGACAACGCTAACTCGCCGAACACAACCGTATCGGACGGGAAGGGTGTGTTGTCCAACGCGCTGACCAAAGCCATGGCAACGGCCAAATCGGCTGCGGGTTCCGTAATGCGTAAGCCGCCTGCGACATTGAGGTAGATATCGCGCCCACCTAGCTGCATGCCACATCGTGCTTCAAGGACGGCAACCACCATCGCCAGACGGTTTGTGTCCCAACCGATCACGGATCGTCTTGGAGTGCTGTATGAAGTAGGCGTTACAAGCGCTTGAATTTCAACAAGGACCGGACGTGTGCCCTCAATACCTGCAAAGACGACGCTGCCTGGGACGGCTTGGGACCGTTCGGCCAAAAACAGGGCAGACGGGTTGGTGACTTCGGCCAAACCTTTGTCGGTCATCTCGAACACGCCGATTTCGTCCGTGGCTCCAAAGCGGTTTTTAACGGCACGCAAAATACGGAATGCATGGCCGCGTTCGCCTTCAAAATATAAAACGGTGTCAACCATGTGCTCCATAACGCGAGGTCCGGCGATTTGACCGTCTTTGGTGACATGCCCGACCAGGAACAGGCAAAAGCCTTTTTCTTTGGCCAGGCGGATCAATTCTGCGGAGCACGCACGAACTTGGGCAACTGTGCCGGGCGCGCTGTCCAATTGATCAAGATACATAGTTTGGATCGAGTCAATGACGACGACATCAAAGGCAGATGTTTTCAGTCCTGCTAAAATATCGTTGACGTTAGTGGCCGAAGTCAAGTCGACAGCAGATGTGCCCAAGCCTAAACGTTCCGCGCGTAGTCGAACTTGATCGATGGCTTCTTCGCCCGAGATATACGCGCAGTTGTATTGTTTGCTTAAGTACGCGACAACTTGAAGCAGCAAGGTTGACTTACCGATACCGGGATCGCCGCCGATCAACATTGCACAGCCGGGGACTAATCCGCCACCACAGACGCGGTCGAATTCAGAAATGCCGCTAAGACGGCGAGGCGGTTGTGCCTCGGAACCCTTCAAGGGAACAAAGGATAATTTAGACGTAGAAGTGGCTTTTGGAGTTTTTGCGCCTTTGGCAAATGGCGAAACTTTTTCCGTCACTTCCTCGACCAACGTATTCCACGCGCCGCAGCCCGCGCATTGCCCTCCCCATTTATTATGAGGGGTGCCGCAATCTTGGCAGACATATTGGGTGGTTCCTTTGGCCATGGGGCGATTATAGCGGGATTTTCCATGGACAAAAGGCTGCAATTGGTGAAAAGTTAAGACATCGGCTTTTTAATAGACAGATCGAATTTTCGCGTTTTCACACGTTTTCAATGGACTTAAATCATGCCGCTCGCGCCCGAACAGCTCGACCTCAGCAAAAGTGCCGATAGTCAGGAAAAATTCCGCACTAAACGGATGATCGCGTGGGAAATCGCGCCGCTGCTGTTTTATATTGCGGCGTTGACCGGTGGGGCCTTTGCCTTCCACGGCGTCGTGCTGATGGATATGCTGAAAAAATTTGAAGTAATGATCGCCGTCGGTCTGGTTGCATTACTGGGGTTGATGATCGTCTTGGCGGGATGGAAAGTCCGCAATCTGAAACGCGATAATGACTATCGTCGCGCGATTTTAGTATCGGTCCTAGAAGGGCAGCAAGGCTCGCATCTGATTACGGACGCCAAGCAACGGACGATTTACGCCAATACCAGATTTCAAAAAATCTTGCAAAATAGCAGCGCGTTATCAGTGATCGAATTGCCGTTGTATACGGCTGGTGGCAATGACGAGGTCAGTGACAATTTGCGCGCCTTTATCGAACAATCCAAAGCGGGTCATGGCGGTGAAATGGTATTCCCATTTCGCCAAGCCGACCAAAGCGGATGGTATCGTCTCAGTGCTCGTCCGATCGATGGGTGGCGCGGGTACACACATTGGCAGCTTGAGGATATTTCAAAGTCCTACGAGGATATGCAACGTCTAGGCCGCGAGCGTGTGCGTCTGATTGAATTTTTGGATCATGCGCCTGTCGGATTTTTCTCGGTCGACGAAAACGGCGTGTTTTTATTTGCAAATGATACGTTCTTGAATTGGTTGGGTGCCGAAGACAAAGATTTATGCAATGGGCATTACCATTTGCACGAAGTATTGATGGAAGTACCTCAAGGTTTATTGCCGTATGATCTGTTGCCTGATGCAAACGATCATCCGGTACAGCGCGGCGAAGTGCGCATGCGCGCTTTTGACGGACGCGAATTCCAAGCAGCAATATCGCATACCGTTTTGCGTGGCACGGATGGCACGGTACGTACACGGTCAATTATCCGCGACTTGATGCCGGAGCGCGCATGGAAAAACGCGTTGAAACAATCCGAAGACCGCTTCCAGCGTTTCTTTGAAGAGGCACCGTTGGGAATTGCGTTAGTCGACCAATCTGGACAATTGACCGAATGCAACGAAGCATTCAGCACGATGTTGGAATATCCGTTGCACGAATTATTGGGCAAACGTTTATTGGATTTGGTCAAAGCTGACGAGCAAATCAAAGCCGAAAGCGTGTTC
>JANODM010000020.1:0-8077 GCA_031412695.1 Alphaproteobacteria bacterium | reverse complement strand
AGATAACATATGCCTTCGACCTCACAATAATAAGCCTCATAATACAAACGGCTTAAGTTTTCAGCAGTTCTAACCATGATGTATGTCACTTTGTCGCCACGATCTTTTTTTATTTTTTCAATAATTTGATTTTTTACAGGAACTAAGCTTGCAATAAAAACAATATCCGAATCAGCGTAATCATAACTACATCCGTCAACATGTACGTAATTACAGTTGGCACTATTAATAGCTAGCGATAGACGCTGAGCATTTCGTGTTGCGCGTAAAGCAATATCTACGCCGACACAGGGCGCCTTTGTTAATTCATTGTAAATCAACATTGTCATCGGCAAAGGCCCTTGACCGATGAAACATGCTTTTTTGCTTAATGGAGCATTTGAATTTTTCAACAAATCATATTCTTTGTTGACTAAAGCGAGATAGTTATCCCAATAAATGAAATTATGCAGACTTTTATAAGAAGCATCTAGTGTTGAAAATATTTTGGCCGACCAAAAATATTCCATTTCTTCTTCTGATTTATTCAAAAGTTCTCGGAATTCACTCAAAAACTTTTTGTCAAAGTGACTTAAAATCACTGAGCTGTAATCAGGATCTATTCTTGATGCTAAAAATGTTGTTTGCGAAAACAACTCATCTAACACATGACAAACCGCAGGATTTTTAGGTGACAAAATTGTTGCGTTTTTCAACACATCAAATGCTCGATAAACAGTGGAAACAATATCGTCGCGCTGACGAATTATATATTTTGTCTGAGAAGAAATAAGTTTCATAAGGACCACACTTTGCATACTACTTATTGATAATGATTATCAATTACAAGTTATTTATTTTTATCTTTGTAATACAACTCTTTAAAATTCTGTTTTCTATGATGATTAATAAATTTATGAAATTTTTTGTACTAGTTTAGCGATATACCAACCGCACGCTTCACCACATGATCATCTTGCTTCCCATGCTCATGCGGGCGCAGGTCATGCATCAAGAGATGCGCCGCTGCGTAAAACGCATAGGCAATCGCGGTTTGGTTGAGAAAATTTTTACCCGTCAGGGAAGTCGCATGATGCGCACACTCACATGTCGGTTCGGACGTTTTTTTAGCGCTGCGCTGTGCGATCAGCTCTTCGGCTTTCATCACAACATACGTGACCAATGGCGGTACCACGGCGAATAACGCCAGCTCGGCCTGAGGCGTTGCCAACCAAGCGGCCGCCCCGCCCCCCATCGCATTAGCGGCCAAAGGCAGAACGACACAGCACCCAATATGCTGTTTGACGGGCATCAAGACGGCGTTTACCCATCCCGCGCGTGATGGAGCTGTCGGCTCAAGACCAATATCAACCGATTGATTTAAAACGGAACCCATAGTTTTCTTCGAATCATAATGTTATAATATAACAAAACTTAGTCGAAGCCGTTTAAAGCGTCAAGACGTGCTGCGACATCACGTCCCTGTCGCGATGCCCGTGAAGAATTTTTTCAAACGCGGGATCCGATCCACAAGGCCCAAGCCCACTGACCGCAAACCGCGCAGGACACGAATGTTATTTCCGAATAAACGATTCAACACATCGGTAGCCGCCATCATGGTCATCACGTCAAAACGACGCGCGCGTTGATACCGCTGCAACAACTGCGATGCTCCGATATCGTCGCCAGACTCAAAAGCCTCTATCAACAATTCCGATAATGTGTGTACGTCACGCATCCCGACATTCAAACCTTGGCCGGCGATGGGATGCATCGCATGCGCCGCATCCGAGATTAAAACGACGCGGTCTTTGACGAATTGTTTCGCATGACACAAATTCAACGAATATGCCGCCCATTTACCGACGACATTGACGGTGCCGTAACGATCATCTAGTAGCGGCGTAAGCAACGTATTTAATTCCGCAGGATGCGGAATGAGGGTTTTGTCTTTATGTTGTCCGTGACGTGTCCACACCACCGCCGAACGATGTGCCCCGTTTTCATCATTGGTGAACGGCAAAACGGCGAATGGGCCTTCAGGATAAAAACGCTCAAGCGCCAAGCCGCGATGAGGCTTCTCATGCGTGATTAATCCGACCAGCGCCGTTTGTTTGTAATCGATAGTGACGGTATCAAACCCCAACAAATCGCGCACGAAACTGTTACGGCCATCGGCACCGATCAACAAATGCGACGTGATTTTAGTGCCGTCCGCAAGAACAGCCGTTACAGTTGAATGGTCTTGTGTGATATCTTTCAAACCGCCCTGTACGAATGTCACGCCATACGCATGTGCGGCGTCATGTAATGTTTTTCGCACTTTCGTATTCGGCAAAATCCATCCGAATGCGCCATCGCTGTTTTTTTCACGTGCATCGAAATTCAACACGAACGGATCATGACCTTCTTGGACATCAATCGACGTAATCGGCTCGGCGAAATCGTGAAGATCATCCCACACGCCCAACGGCTCTAACACGGCTTTGGTGCCCACTGATAATGCGACTGTGCGGCTGTCAAAGGTTTCCGTCGCCAAAAAATTCGGATCTTCGCGATCAATGACCGTGACCTGAATGCCATGCTTGCCAAGTAGCGCAGCCAACGTCGTTCCGGCCATACCTGCGCCGATAATCGTGATTTTTTGCCCTGTTTTTTTCTTCATAAGCGCAGTATAAAGGAAGCATCGTTTCGAATAAAGCATTTTGAAGGAAAAGATATGAAATTGGTAACCGCGATTATCAAACCATTTAAGCTTGAAGATGTACGCATCGCCCTCAGCGCCGTCGGTGTCGAAGGATTAACCGCCATCGAAGTCAAAGGCTATGGCCAACAAAAAGGCCAAGCGGATATTTACCGCAACACGGATTACAAAGTGACGTTTCTGCCCAAAGTAAAAATCGAAGTTGCCGTGACGGACGAACAAGTCGACAAAGTCGTCGATGCGATCAAACAATCCGCCAATACGGGCCGCATCGGCGATGGCAAAATTTTCGTCATGAATTTGGAACGTGTCGTGCGCATCCGCACCGGTGAAGAAGACGCCAAAGCGCTTTAAAGAAAGCATACTCTATCGATGGCCAAATCGCGTTCAACAAAAAAGAAAAATATCAAACCGCCTTTGCTTCCGCTGGCGGTCAGCGATTTTTTATGGCGACGCCTGTATGAAGGCATCGGCGCAGTCTTGATTGCTGCAGGCGTGTGGATCGCGACCTCTTTAGGGTCGTATGCCTCAGGTGATCCGTCATGGAACACCGGTGCTGGCATCGACCAACCCGTATCCAATTGGATGGGATTATCCGGCGCATACACGGCCGATGGCCTGTTGCAAACTTTAGGTTTGGCCTCCGCGTTTTTGCCTTTGACAATCGCCATTTGGGGCTGGCACGTCATGCGGTACAAAGAATGGGTTTCGCGGTGGCGTGAATTTTTGTGGCTGCTGACGGGATTGACGTTGTTTGCCGCGTTTCTGGCGTTTATTCCATTTCACTGGACCTTAGGCCAACACATGGGTGGGTCTTTGGGCGGTTTGGTGTTTAATCAAAGTTCCGCGTTGCTGACACCGCTGATCGGGTTCGGCGGCAAGATCATCGCCGCCAGCTTTTATTTCTTGATCGGCTTGTATGCCTTGCTGCGTTCTTTTGGTTTCGCACGCGAAGAATGGAATTATTTTATCGGCAATTCGTTTGACCGGTTGGCGAATTGGAAAGAAAACCGCGATGCGCGCCGCCTCAGCCATAATTTTAATACAGACGAAGAAGACGATTATCGCCCCGCCAAACGCGAGATCGCACGAATATCACGCGCCGAGCGCACGTTCGTTGCCCCCAAACCGAAACCGTTGAAATCATCGACGCGTACGGACCGTGAAAAACAAGCGCGTTTTTCATTCCGTGATACGGGCGATTTCGAATTACCACCCCTCAGCTTGTTACAACAACCTGACGCGTCCAAGAAAAACACTGTACCGGAATCCGCGTTACAGAAAAATGCCGAATTGTTGCAATCTGTCCTCGAGGATTTTTCAATCAGAGGCGAGATTAACCGCGTCAATCCAGGGCCCGTCGTCACATTGTATGAGATGCAACCTGCACCGGGTTTGAAATCATCGCGCGTGATCAATTTGGCCGATGATATCGCGCGCTCAATGCACGCCGTATCGGTACGCGTTGCCGTCATCCCCGGACAAAATGCGATCGGCATCGAATTGCCGAACAAGGACCGTGAGACGGTTTCCATGCGTGAAATGTTGGCGTCTGAGGAATTCGAACACGCCAAAGGCAAATTGTCGGTGATCTTGGGTAAAGACATTTCCGGCGCGCCCGTGATTGCCGATCTGACGAAAATGCCGCATCTTTTAGTAGCGGGTACAACCGGTTCAGGGAAATCGGTGGGAATCAACACGATGATTTTATCGTTGTTGTATCGGCTTACCCCTGCCGAATGCCGCTTGATTTTGATCGATCCGAAAATGTTGGAATTATCGGTCTATGAAGATATCCCGCATCTGTTGACACAAGTCGTAACAGAACCGAAAAAAGCCATCGTCGCCTTGAAATGGGCCGTCAGAGAGATGGAAGACCGTTACCGTAACATGTCGAAACTGGGCGTGCGCAATATTGAGGGCTATAATGAACGTTTGGCCTTGGCGCGTGAAAACAACGAAGTCTTATCACGTCGCGTGCAAACAGGTTTCGATCCTGAAACGGGCAAACCGAATTTTGAGGACCAAATGCTGGACCTTAAAGATCTGCCGTTTATCGTCATCGTTGTCGACGAATTTGCCGATTTGATGCTGGTCGCGGGCAAAGACGTCGAAGCCGCAATTCAACGTTTGGCGCAGATGGCGCGCGCCGCCGGCATTCACTTGATCATGGCAACGCAACGTCCCTCCGTCGATGTCATCACCGGTACGATCAAAGCGAATTTTCCAAGCCGCATTTCCTATCAAGTCACGTCGAAAATCGATTCACGTACCATCCTGGGCGATGGCGGAGCCGAAGCGTTGCTGGGCCGCGGCGATCTTCTTTACATGGCGGGCGGCGGACGCATCACGCGCGTGCACGGACCGTTTGTATCGGATGGCGAAGTTGAAAAAGTCGTTAAGCACCTCAAGGCGCAAGGTGAACCCGATTACATCGAAGACGTCACCGTTGATCAGGAAGAAGAAGGCCTCTTCGGTGCGTTCGGTGAAGGGTCGGGTGGTGATGATCTGTATGACAAAGCCGTCGCCCTTGTGGCCGATGAAGGCAAAGCATCCACCAGTTTCATTCAACGTCATTTGAAAATCGGTTATAACCGCGCCGCGACCATTATCGAACAGATGGAAAAACAAGGCGTCGTGTCACCCGCCAACCATGTCGGCAAACGCGATGTGTTGGTGGGGAATGGACGACGATAACGATTTTTCTCCTCATAATCCCTGCGAAAGCGGGGATCTTTCACAACAGGACAAGACCCTCGCTTACGCAAGGGTTACATTAATTTCTATAGGATGACTTTATACCCCGATCGCCCTATGTTGATGTAACGGGGGAAATCGCAACCTCCGCCCGTTATCCTTTATGTTCGTTAAATGGTTGGAGAAATCATGTCCTCGTTTTTACGCAGCTTTGCGTTAGTCGCAGCCCTTATATTTATCAGTCACACAGCGCACGCCCAAACCGCAAGCCCGTCGGACGCCATCACGGATCGCGCCGAACAAGCGGCGTTGACGCGTCAGGCGGAAATTTATCTGAATAGTATCACGACGATGCGCGCACGTTTCGAACAAGCCAATCAAGACGGATCCGTCGATACGGGCGTGTTTTATCTGAACCGCCCGGGCCGTCTGCGGTTTCAGTATGACGCCCCTAAAAAAGATTATATCGTCGCCGACGGTTTGTTCGTGCATTTCTGGGATGACAGCATGAAAGATCACTCCAACGCCCCTATCGGTGCGACATTGGCGGATTTCCTGTTAAAGAAAAACATTTCCCTCAAAGGTGATTTAGAGGTCACCGGTATTCGCCGTCCGCAGCCCGAAACCTTGGTGATCACGTTAGTACAAACGAAAAACCGCGAAGCGGGCGATCTGCGCTTGATGTTCAACGAGGCCCCGATGGAATTGCAAAAATGGCGCGTCACGGATGGATCGGGCAATATTACCGAAGTGACATTAAAAGATGCACAGACGGGTATCAAATTGGACGCGCGCCAATTTATCTTCAAGGCACCCAAAGGCTATGAAACCGATTTCAACAACCGGAACTAGTGGTAGAACTAATTGATCTCTTGCGTCTTGACCAAGATCCATTTCGGATCGGTCGATTTCAAATCTTTTGAAAACACCCAACGGTCTTTGGTCGTGTCGACCTGGCCGTCTTCTTGACCGATAGTACGGCCTTCGGCGGTGCGATGTGTTACGGCCTGTAACGCCGTGAAATCGACCGTGATGGTCGCCGTCGTACCGTCCAAATCAGCATCGACGATGATCGCTTTTTTCACTTCTTTGACATCGACCGTATAGGTTTCGTTTTTGTCGCGGCGGCGCTCGATCTCGGTGGCGAATAATTTAAACAAACCCGGCGATGTCAAAAATTCCAAGGTTTTTACGTCGCCTTTAGCAAATGCCCCGACGATGGTCGGAAATACTTTGCGCGCTTTGGTGATGAAATCGCCCGGATAAAAACTGGGGTCGACCGCCAAAAAGGGCAATAAACGGTGATGGGCCGTCGCGGTTTCGACGATATCGTAATTCGGCAGACCGGTTGACCAATTCGCGGCAAATGCCGCATTGACTTGCGCCGCTTCGGCGGGCGGTAAAGACGCCAATGCTGCTTCGATATTCGCTTTGGTTGTCGCCGCCGAATACGGAGTCCCTGCACGCGGCACGTCGTCATCGGAACGCTGGCCCAGGACACGGGTCAAACGCCACACAAGGCCTGCTGCAATAAGCGCAAAAAACAAAATATCGACATAGGCTGACATAAAAATCTCCTGGGTTTAATCTAGCTGGTGCTGCACCTAAAATCCAGTGGCAAACCACGCTTTTGTGGCTTGTTGGGCTCTTGCGCGGCACGCTAGGATACCGCGTCATTCTTCAACATCATCTGCACACAGGAGCCCCCATGAGCAGCTTTACCCAAGAATTCAAATCCTTTGCCATGAAAGGCAATGTCATCGATCTGGCCGTCGGTGTCGTCATCGGTGCAGCATTCAGCAAAATCGTGTCATCCCTTGTCGATGACGTGTTGATGCCGATTATTTCATTGGCGACAGGCAAAGTCGATTTCAGCAATTTGTTTTTCGTCTTGTATAATCCGGATGGTGCACCAACCAGCTATGCGACATTCAAGGCCGCCAAAGAAGCAGGTGCCACCGCGATTGGTTACGGCCTATTCATCAACGCGATCGTCCAGTTCATGATCGTCGCTTTTGCGATTTTCATCGTGGTGAAACAACTGAACCGTTTGAAAAAAGAAGAGGCCGCCGCGCCGACCGTTGCGCCGCCGCGCGAAGAAATATTGCTGACCGAAATTCGGGATTTATTGAAGAAATAACGCCTTTGCTTTTGGCGTTATCCTGAGCGGATCCTTCCTGTCCGTAATCCCCGCGAAAGCGGGGATCTTTTTAACAAGACCCTCGCTTTCGCAAGGGTTGCGCCCGCTTTTCTTCCCAATTAGCCCAAAATGCACCTTCTCTTTCACCTCAAATCTGGTACTCTCTGACCTGTCTTTTACCATTCACACCCGCGAGTTATTTTCATGGCCGATCAAGCCCCGCCGCAATTCCCCATCACGGTCAACGCCCAATACATCAAAGATTTCTCGTTTGAAAATCCGAACGCGCCGCGCAGCCTGGTCAATACCGGCAAGCCGCCGAACGTCGAAGTCAACATCAACGTCGAAGCGCGTCCTTTGGCCGATGATACGTATGAAGTCGCGCTGAAGGTGAATGCCTCGGCAAAAACCGAAGATCTGACTGCGTTCGTGGTCGAGCTGACCTATGGCTGCATCATGACACTGAACGGTTTTTCCGAAGAACAGATCCAGCATGTATTGATGATCGAAGGGCCTCGTTTGTTGTTCCCGTTCGCCCGTCAAATCATTGCAGATGC
>JANODM010000019.1:0-3710 GCA_031412695.1 Alphaproteobacteria bacterium | reverse complement strand
GTAATCGGATTCTCGAGCGGCTTTTCCGGCAATGGAATAAGGACGCTGATCGTTCCATGCGGATAATTGCTACGTAAAGTCATATGGTTTATCCTTTTTGATAATCAAGAATGCAGATCTAGGGTGCTGTTTGGTGCGCGGCGCATTGGGGTATTAACGGCAATTTCAGGATGCCGATCGGTATCAGCCAAGCGTTCCTGACGTTCGGCAGCGGCGCGTTTATGACCCGTTACATTTGCGGAATGTTTCACAAATTCGAGCCATTTTGGGCCTGCTTCCCAAACCCCCAGGATCGTGCCAGCTATCAAAGACCCGCTACCTATAAGCAAATTTATATCGGGCTGTACGTGTTGTTGATGCGTCACAATCGGCTCATAGCCCGGAAGAATCATGGCCGCGCCGCATCCCGCCAGAAAGGTTGTGGCAGCGGTAAAAAGAAGCGCTTCTTCTTTTGCATCATTTCGGTTTTGACAAGCGTCCCGCAAGCGTTGTGCGGCATCGGCTTCCTGATGTGCGTGAAATGCAACGACGGGTTCTGATGGCGCATAGGATGACGGAAACGGCAAAACCGTAGTCTCAGATCTCTGTTGTGCGCGGTCGCGAAGTGACATCATTTTTTTCCAAAGAATTTTTAAGCGTAAATTTTATCGCGAATTAGGCGGGGTGCATGCCGTTATTGGATGTCGAATTATGTGACATGATTTGACTTTGCTTTTGGGCCTTGTTAGTTCTTACAGCGTTTAGTAAGTACTTATCCCGAGCGACTACGTCTTCTTGAATGGAAGGAATGTTTTCCTCAATTTCGCGTGCAATTTTCAAAGGCCTTACAGCTTTTACTCCAGCAGCAACACCTAATGTAAACGAGGCTACAGCGGCCACGACATTTCGTTGCGCCAAAAATACGCCGCCTGCGACCATGCCGGCGACTGCAGTAACAACAAGCGGAGCACCGAAAACGTATTTGTTGATGCGGGCAGCTTCGTCAGCTTTGCCCGGAGCAGAATAGTGATCTTGAGGATAACGGTGAGTCTCCAAAATCTCTTCGGCAACAACCAATTCTTCTACAGTTGCATCTTCGGGATTGATTTGTTTCAATGTGATGACACGTCGGATGGAATCATCTTTGGGCACGTCCGGAATCGAAATTCCGTGTGACAATAATTCTCTGACTTTTTCAAGTTCACGATTTGGCATGACACACACTCTCCCTTTTGCGAATCTGTTGGAACGATCATATCGACATCTTTACATTATGTCAATACTTATTCGTTTCCTTTATGCTCCCATTATGTTGTCCAAAAGCCTGTCTTATGCAAGAAGATTCGCGGTTAACGTCGTAATTAACGCTGTTAAGACCTGTTAAGGGGTGGGGGCAATGTCCCGCACAAGCTGCAAATGAGGGGCGTCAGCGTTAACTTTTTGTGGTTTTCGGGTGACCGGGTCCAGGTTATAGCGGATGGCGGCAACATCGCGATCATATACATCCGGATGATAGGCAGGGAGCTCATCACGGGTCAGGCCGGCATCACCCAAAGATGAGGTGGCGACGTCTTCAAACATCTCAATGTTTTTCACGGCATCTTTGGTTATCCGTGATGTAGTGTTTGCCACAAAGCCGACGGCTGAGGCTGCGGCACTCATCAGGATTAATTTTTCATCCCAATACTCTGATAATGGCGATCCGGCTGGCTGGATGTTTATGCCATCTTGCACAAGACAAACCAGCTTAGCAGCGCCACAAAGAAAAAGCGTGGTGTAGGCCCCCACTGTTGTAAGAGGGGCAATTTTTAAAATGCGTTTGCTGTTTTCAACAAACGCTTCATGGCGTTGTTGCAAGGACGGACCCGCGCCAATCGTTATATTGTACGGATCGGGAACGAATAATTTTTTCGCTTTGGCCCTTTTATCCGCCACCAACACAAGAAGGCGCTCGGATTTAAGAACGGGTTTGCGTTGCGAACGGGTTTTCGGTTTGGGCATGGCGCAGAATTATTATTTCACAAGTTTGAGCGGTTCGCGTTGCGCCACTTTTTGATTCAAGTTATCCAGTTTTTCTCGGGTGGACAGCATGGCTTCGCACCCTTTGTAACAGATATAACCGCTTGCCATAGTAGCAAGCCCAAGTAATGAGCAAACCATTCCGCTACCCGTCACAGACGGATCGATACGCGATCCGATTTCAACAAAACGTTCGATAGTTTCGTTGTAAAAGAACTTTGTTTCTTTTGAGAGAGGCAATATCGCGTAAAGGGATGTGATGGCTATGGCCGTTTCAACAAATAGATCTTTTCGCACAGTGCGCCTTTCACTTTCGGCGGCCAACGCATCATAAGATGGCGCGCGCGGTGTTTGTCGTTCGGTATCGGTGTCGGACCAGGTGTGCATAAAACAAGCCTTTATCGTGTTAGCGTAGATTGGGCAAGAGGGGTAAAAGCAAAGCCGCGATTAAACCAAAGAAACATTACCCAAATTGTTACATTATGTCAATTTTTAATTAGAGGTTGGGGGTCCATCAATATCGACGGGGGCATGGTTCGAAACGTGACGTCTTCGGGTGATTCTTGTTGAATGATATAACGCAGATTTATCGTATTCATCGCAAACTCGAGGGGGGTGTCATCATAAAAGCCGCGACGGAATCGCGGCTTGTTGGGTAATTTTGGCGTGAAATGATTGTTAGGTCAATGTTGAAGAGAGGGACTTAAGGAGTGGGATTTTTCTTTGAATAAATATTTTTCTTTGGGATAATTGAAGAGTGAAAGACTCTGCGCTGCGATTCATCCGAAAGCACATCGGGATTCCAAGAAGACACCAAATTTTTCAAAGTGCGGTGATTTTGGGTTGTTTTGATACCCATTACAACAGCGGCTACTACAAAAAGCGCACCTAAGCCACTTGAGGCCACAGCAACGCTATTCCCTGATAGTGAATCGGATGACGAAGGAAATGCGGAGGCCTTATTCAGGGACATAGGCTTAACCGAAGTCGATGTTAGGCCAGCATATTTGGAAGCAACAGCGGCGTTTGAAAAATAAATAAAAGCGCCGGTGCTTAACGCGCCGGTCAAGCCTCGACCAACCCACACTGTATAATTCAAATCACGAGCAGCTCTGTTGTGGCCGCTTGTGATGTTCGTCGTATCAAGGTTCTTGCTGGAGGGCATTTGATAATCGGATTTTTTAAACTTAAGAAGAGTTGTTTTTTTAACGAGTCGGCTTATTGCCAGTAGAGCGAGGTGATTGACCGTTTAATGCCTCTTTTGCTTTGCTGGCCATTCCACGATAGCGATCGGCTGCTAACACAATAGCGAACGACGCAAATACTCCAAGTGCGCCAGGTACTGAGCTTTCATGATTTTCTCCGGCATTGTATATTGCCCGTATTGATTGGCCTGCTACAGCAATCCCTGCAAGTGCTGTGACCGGTGCTATTACTTTGCCAACTTCTAATTCACTTTGGTTGATTCGAAATTCGTTGGAAACATCTTGGCCGTTATTTTTGGTATCGTTTATCATCACACATTCTCCCGTTTTCGAATCTATTTCTCAGGTTTTGCAATATTCCTCGAAGTGTAGTGGAATTATTCAATTATGTCAATGGTTAATTGTCTGTAAAACCAGTGTTTATAGGATACAGACTTATTGTTGAGCAGGACTTAGAAGGCATAAAGGCTTCTAAAATTACTAACTATTTGAGTCACACGTCCTTTT
>JANODM010000018.1:0-2081 GCA_031412695.1 Alphaproteobacteria bacterium | reverse complement strand
CGCGCCTGTGCTTTCCTTATGCGGGGCGGTGTAACTGTCACGGCGGGTTAGCGTCAGATCGTTATGCGGTTCACCACCAACCGCCTTTGCCAGCTGGAAGAGGAAAGCGGGCGCACGGTCATGGACTATGCGGCCGATCTGGGTGAGCCGGGCAAGATCAGCTTTATCGAAATCCGACGGCTGCTGCGGATCGCGGCGGGCGAGGGCATGACGCAGGAACAGGCCGGGGATGTAGTCGATGAACTGGGTGCGACCAGGGCGCTGGCTGCGATTGCCGAGGCTTTGCAAAAGGCTTTTGCCGGTGACAAGGTGACCGAAGTTACCGCGACGGGAAAAACCAAGGCGGGCGCGGCCTAGACTGGCCGGGCCTGTTGCGCCGCTGGGTGGCCTCAGGCCTTGACCCGGCGGCGTTCTGGGAGATCACCCCGCGTGAAGTGATGGTGATCCTTGACGGTGCTGATGCCCGCATGGAGCGCGACCTGCGGCTTGCGCAGGGGATGGCCTATTCGACGGCCGTCCTGGTCGGTATTGCCTTCAACAACCCGAAGGCTTTTCCGAAATTCGACAAGGTTTTCCGGGACAAGCCTGCTGCAAAAGCAGTGCAGGAACCGGATGCGATCTTTGCCGCCATGTCGGCATGGGCTGAGGCCGCGCCCCTGATTGACCCTGTAACCCTAATGCAACCGGAGACTTCCTGATGTCCGCATTGGTCGGTGCGCTGCGCGCCATGCTTACCCTTGATTCAACCGCCTTCGTGGATGGGGCGAAAAAGGGCATCAAGGCAGGCAAGGGTCTTGAAACAGGGCTGCAGAAAATCCAGAAATCTGCGCGCGTTCTTGGCGTTGCAATGGCGGGGATTGCTACCGGGCTTGCAGTCGCGGTCAAAGGGCAGCTGAACGCAGCTGATGAAATGGGTAAGGCTGCGCAGAAATTCGGCCTGCCTGTGGAACAGTTGTCGCGGCTTAAGTACGCCGCTGATCTTTCGGATGTCTCACTGCAGACTTTGGGCGGCGGGCTTCGCATTCTGTCAAAGAACCTGGTTGCGGCGGCGAATGGTAGCAAGGCACAGGCATCTGCGTTTGAAGCCATCGGTGTTGCTGTTGTCGATGTAGATGGGAAGCTGCGAGACACAGAAGCGGTGTTTCAAGATCTGGCTGGGGTCTTCGCCTCAATGCCTGATGGTGCTGAAAAAACTGCGCTTGCGATGAAGCTTTTTGGGCGATCCGGTGCTGAGCTTCTGCCGTTGCTAAACAGCGGCAAGGATGGACTCAAGGCAATGTCCGAAGAGGCCGAAAAACTGGGCATTGTGATCACCGATGAAACTGCCGCTGCCGCCGAAAAGTTCAATGACAATTTGATGCGACTCAAGACAGCTATGGGCGGATTGGTTGTGCAGATCACCGCGGCTTTGGCGCCGGCGCTAGCTGCAATCTCTGAGTATGTCATTGAGGCAGTGAAGGGATTTCGGGACCTGTCGCCAGAAACGGTGCGATTGGCAGGGCTGCTGGGATCCATCGCTGCTGTCATGGGTCTGGTGGCAGTTGCTTTCAAAGGGATTGCGTTCCTAGTTGCACCAATAGTGGCGACATTCACAGGCGTAACGGCTGTCATTGCTGGGCTAGCCGCAGCATTCCGCGTGCTTCTTTTCAGCCTTGGTCCAGTGCAATTGGCGATCATCGGGATCGCAGCGAGTGCAACCCTAATCTATCAGAACTGGGATGGCATCGCGGCGTGGTTTTCAGAACAGTGGGCCACCATTCGCACCGCAACCGAGGAGGCTTGGGCCGCGATCGAGGGTAGCATCGGCGGTGCGATCACCTATGTGACCGGCCTTTGGGACACCTTTGTCGGCAAGTTGAATGCTGCAATTCAGACTGCCAAGGACGTGGGCAAGGCCATCGGTGATGCGCTTTCCATCGGTCGCGAGGAGATGAACAGCGGCGAGGGCTATGGCGGCATGGGTGGTGCTGGTGACGGCGATCCGGCTGCCATGTTCGGCGGCAGCCTTGTGCCGTCCAGCTTTACTACCGGGCAGGCCGGGGCGGATGGTGTGGTTGACGGGTTCAAGGCGCGGATCGCGG
>JANODM010000017.1:0-1824 GCA_031412695.1 Alphaproteobacteria bacterium | reverse complement strand
ATCTTTATCTTCAATGATATAACTCCCGGGTGCATTAAACAGCTGCTTTGGAAGTGATAGCCAGAAAGCAACCAATAAGCAAACAGCTATCAGCCATTTTATTTTAGAACGGGTTGACAGCTGTTTTATCCTTGAAGTCAGCGACTGAAGAAGTTTGCTCAAGACGGGTTGTTGCTGAAGTTTCTTGCTTTGCTTTTGGTTTAAAGCGGCCCTGCAACATGCTAATTTACACCGGCTACCAACATCTCTTTGTTAATTTTTTGCACCAGCCCCTGCAATACTTTTCCGGGACCGACTTCGGTAAACTGTGTGGCACCATCGGCAATCATAGCCTGCACACTTTGTGTCCATCTAACGGCTCCGGTAAGCTGATCAATGAGATTGCGTTTTATTTCTGGGGTATCTGTCACTGCTTTTGCAACAACGTTTTGGTAAACAGGACAGGAAGCTGTACTGAAGGTTGTTGCTTCGATGGCAGCTGCCAACTCTTCTTTGGCAGGCAGCATTAAAGGTGAGTGAAAGGCCCCTCCAACAGGTAATATTAAAGCTCTTTTTGCACCAGCAGCTTTCATTTGCTCGCAGGCAATTTCAATGCCTTTTACGCTTCCGCTGATCACCAACTGGCCAGGACAATTGTAGTTAGCTGCTACCACTATCTCGCCGGTTTCTTTTTGAATGCTGACGCATATTTCCTCCACCTTTTCATGAGCCAACGCCAGTACAGCTGCCATAGATGATGGTTGTATTTCAATGGCTTTTTGCATGGCTTTTGCCCTGATGGATACCAGGCGTAAAGCATCTTCAAAACTCAATACATTGTTGGCAACAAGGGCACTGAATTCACCCAGCGAATGCCCGGCAACCATATCGGGTTTTGCGTCTTCAATTGTTTTAAAGGCGGCTACAGAATGGAGGAATACCGCAGGCTGTGTAACGTTGGTTTGCTTGAGCTGCTCATCTGTTCCGCTAAACATAATGGCAGCGATATCAAAGCCTAAAATATCATTGGCATTATCAAATAATTCCTTAGCTACAGCATTGGATTCATATAAATTTTTACCCATCCCCACAAACTGAGAACCCTGGCCCGGGAATATGTATGCATGACTCATAATAAAAGTTTGATTCAAAAATAATTTTTAAATTTGAACAGCAAAATTTATCATGAGTCTGCCAGATCAAATATTTAAACCGGAGCGCTATACTTACCAGGATTACCTGCTTTGGAAAGGTGACTGGGAATTAGTGAACGGATATCCGTATGCAATGGCACCATCACCTATCAGGAGTCACCAATGGTTTTCAAAAAACTTTATTCAAAAAATAGGCAATGTCCTAGAACAAAATAATCTTACTGGCAATTGTGAGGCTTACCGCGAACTGGATTGGATAATTGATGAAGACTCAGTGTTAAGACCGGACTGTATGGTTGTTTGCGGCAATTTCAACACGGACTATCTTAATTTTCCTCCAACTTTAATAGTTGAAATATCATCTTTAAAAACGAAACTAAGAGATCGAAATACGAAGTACGAGCTGTATGAAATGCAGGGAGTGAAATTTTATATCCTGGCAGATACTGAGAACAAAAAAGTTGAAGCATTTGAACTCCTCAACGGAAAATATTCATCAAAGCATGATACTCATTTTCAATTGACAGATGATTGCTCAATTGATTTTGACGTGTACAATCTTTGGGAATCAATGTAGTTTAGCACTGATCAGTTTTACAAATTCACTTCTTGTTTCATTCTTCTCAAACTCACCCCAGAATGCCGAAGTGGTGGTGACAGAATTTTGCTTTTGCACACCCCGCATCATCAT
>JANODM010000016.1:0-2292 GCA_031412695.1 Alphaproteobacteria bacterium | reverse complement strand
GGGAACAGGAGAAGAAACGGAGCCAGACGGCGCAGCAGATGCCGAGCACCCACGGGTCGCAGCTTCTCGCGCGCACTCGGTACACTCATGACACTTTGGTTGAATTTCGTGCCCTGTCACCGCAATTGCGTCGCCGCAATTCTGGTATCAGAATACGTCATAAAGATCCGTACCGCCACGAGGAGGCTGCCGTCACGGCCGCCGGTCGATGGCCTGCGGAGCGACCGATGCCTTCCCTGTCGCCCTGCTGCTCCACACGGCGATGGCTCCGCAGCCCGTGCTCCCGCCTGCGAACTCCGGCGGCACGGCGCTGGCGCGCGAGTACACCTCCATCGCGGCAACGTCTCCACGCGTCACCAAATCATCGATGTTCAGCGACGACGGTTCACTCCCGCCGACCTGTACCAGCGCGCCATCGAAATAGACGAACGGAGTGCACAGCCTGCCCATGGCATTCCGCATCTGCACCTCGTTCCCCCTGCTGCCACCCGTGACGATCAACCCGTTCATGCCGCGCAGGATGTCGCTGACGAACAGCGTCGAGCGCTCGCGGATCACATCCCCCGAAATGAGACGCCCCAGTCCAGTGCGTGCGCGCGCCTCGATCCCACGCACCTCCGCAGAGAACGGACGGCTCGCCGCCACACGGACCGTGTCGAGCTGCACACGTTGCACCGGTAGCACGAGCGTGATGTCCTCACTGCCCCCCGCCTTCACCTGTACGGTGCGTCGGTGTGGGGTGTAACCGATGAGGCGCGCCTCGACGGTCTGCGTACCGGCGCTGGCATCGATGATCGCAAAGCCGCCATTGGCGCCGCTGCGAACCGTGGAACCGACGCCGATCACACGCACCAGGGCGCCACGCAATGGCGTTCCGTCGTCACGCGTCACCCGACCGCGGACCGTGACGGCGACGCGCGTGGGCGGCGTCGTCTCGATTGCCTGTAGCTGCTCTGCGTCGCGCGTGGCACGTACCAGCAGGAAGTCCTGCACCCCGTAGCCGCCGTCCGGCACGGTCACGGCGATCTCGCTGGTGGAGTCGGCGTCCAACATGGCGCGAGCGCGCACGGTCGCGCCGCGCGGGGCACCGCAGACCGCGAAGCGTCCCAGCGAGTCTGCACGCGCCGTGCGCGCCTGCGTCACGGTCGTCAGGTTCCTGCCACTCAGCAGGAACTCTGGCCACGAGACCTGCACCTGCGTCAGGGGCACAGGAAGGTCGGTCGTGGCATCGCGAACGCTCCCAACGAGGAGTCCATCATCGGCGGGCAGCGCCGCGCCGCACGTGGCGGTCGATACGCTGACCACCGAGGGGGTCGTCAACGCCAGATCGACGTCACCCGATTCCGTCAGCTCGAGGCGGACGACACCCGGCTCCAGGCGGAGCGAATCGAGCACGGGATGGAGCATCGTGGCCAGCCAGGCTCCGGCCGACAGATCCGCGAAGCGGAACGCCCCCGCGGAGTCGGCCGTGGCGGATCGGCCGACCGACGGGTCCTCGACCCGAACGAGGCGCACGAGCGCACCGGCCAACGGCCGCATGCTGATGCTGTCGAAGGCCGTGCCGCTGATCTGGACACGGACGGGTAGCTGCCCCGCGAGGTGCGGCGCGGTTGCCAGTGACGACAGTGCCAGCGCGATGAGGACTCGCAGCATGCCACGCGTGGGGGCTTGGGAAGGCCAGCAGCACAGCAGCGGACCTGAGTGTTACCCAGGCCTCCGTCAGGCGGCAAGGGCGGAGCCCTGGGCCCGCGAGGCGGGCCGTTGGGCGTTGGCCAACATCATCCCGGCCATTCGGCGCTTCTTCATCACCGGATCGCCCGCGCGTGTGCCTGCAGTCTCACATCCTCCGTGCCCTGCGACAGCGCCAGCCGCATCTCCCTGCGCGCCTCGTCAGGTTGCCCGGTGCGGAAGAACGCCCACGCCAACAGGTCGTGTCCGTACACGTCCCCCCGCTCGCTGAGCTCCTGCTGCGCGCGCCGCAGCACCTCGGCCCGATCCTGCGCCGAACCGTGATCGAGGAGGTAGAGTCCCCAGTCGCGGTGAATCGCTCCGGGCTGCGTGAGCGCGCTGACGGACGTCGCGCTGGCATATTGCGCGGCCTGTGCGCTGTTGCCGAGGGCCGCGTACGCCAGGCTCATGGTTGCCAGCGTGGTCGGGTCGAGCTGAATGCCGATCGCCTGTTCTCCGTACGCGATCGCCCGCTCGAAATCGCGGCGCGCGAGCGCCGATCGGGCCAGACCACCAAGGGCGCGGACATCGTCCGGGTGCCGGAGGAGCGCTGTCCGGAATGCC
>JANODM010000015.1:0-11861 GCA_031412695.1 Alphaproteobacteria bacterium | reverse complement strand
TTATACGATTACGGCTTCCGGGGCATCCGATGAAAATTATGATTTCAGCTACGTGAATGGTAGCTTGACGATTAACAAGGCTACTCTGAATGTCACGTCACAAAATGCGACACGTCAATACGGTGATGCGAACCCAAGTCTCAGCGTTGTCTATTCCGGGTTTAAAAATAGCGAAACCAGCGGCGTGATCGATACGTTGGCAACGGCGTCTACCACGGCAACGGTCTTGTCGGCGGTAGGAGCGTATACCGTAAACGGCTCCGGCGCCGTCGATAATAATTATACTTTCAATTATATTGATACGGGTAATTTGACGATTACCAAAGCAGTATTGACGGCAACGGCTCAGAACGCGACACGTGAGTACGGCGATGCTAATCCCGGTTTCTCAATCGTCTATACAGGCTTTAGAAATGCCGATGCGATAAGCGCGATTGATACCCTAGGCGCGGCTTCGACTGCGGCTGTTGCGACGTCCGATGTTGGTTCTTACGCAGTTACAGCAGCCGGAGCATTGGATAATAATTATGATTTCACTTATGTTGATGGATCACTGACGATTACGAAAGCGACATTGACTGCAACCGCGCAAAACACAAGCCGTGAGTACGGCGATGCTAATCCTGTATTCGCTATTGCGTATACGGGCTTCAAAAACGGTGAAAATAGCAGCGTCATCAATACGGGTGCTACGGGATCGACCGCAGCCACCGTTTTATCTAATGTCGGATCCTATGTGATTACGGCTGCGGGTGCATCAGACGAGAATTACAATTTCAATTACGCAACCGGCAATTTGACAATTACAAAAGCGATATTGACGGCAACTGCCCAAGATACAAGCCGTGAATACGGCGAAGCAAATCCGATATTAGGTGTCGTGTATACAGGCTTTAAAAATTCTGATACTCAATCCGCCATCAATGTATTGGCAGGAACATCGACCACAGCAACGATTTCATCCAATGTCGGAACGTCATATGGTATTACGGTTTCCGGGGCTTCGGATAATAATTACGATTTCACCTATGTGAATGGTAATTTGATGATCAGCAAAGCGACGTTGACTGCCACCGCGCAAAGCGTCTCGCGTCAATATGGCGATGCTAATCCTGCTTTGACGATTGTTTATTCAGGTTTCAAAATTGGCCAAAATGTCTCTGTGATTGATACGGCTGCAACGGCATCAACTGGCGCGACACCGACCTCGAATGTCGGATCCTATGTGATTACCGCATCAGGCGCATCAGATGCGAATTATGATTTCAACTATGTGAATGGTTCGTTGACTGTCAATAAAGCCGTTTTGACGATTACCGCGCAAAACGCAACGCGCGAATATGGTGACGCCAATCCGACATTAAGCGTCGTTTATACAGGCCTGAAAAACGGCGAAGATATTTCCGTCGTTGATAGCTTGGCAAATGCATCGACCGTGGCCAATACGGCTTCTAACGCAGGCGCGTATATGATCACTGCCGCCGGTGCCGCTGATACGAATTACGATTTCAACTATGCAAGCGGAAGTTTGACCGTTACCAAAGCGATTTTGACCGTAACAGCCCAAGACGCAGTCCGTTTATACGGTGATACGAACCCTGTCTTTGCGGCAAATTATACTGGGTTCAAGAATGGTGAAACGAATGCCGTCATCAACACATTAGCGGGAGTCACCAGTGCAGCCACTGTTGCATCGAATGTCGGTACATACGGCATAACGGCTTCTGGTGCGTCGGATAATAACTATGATTTCAATTATGTGGGTGGCAGTCTAGCCATCAACAAAGCGACATTGACTGCAACGGCTGAAAATAAGACCAGAATCTACGGCGATGCAGATCCAGCTTTTACCGTAATTTACTCAGGGTTCAAAAACGGTCAAAACGTGTCAGTCATTGACGCCGTAGCAACAGGATCAACAGCGGCTGTGGCTACATCCGATGTTGGTGCTTACAATATTACGGCGTCGGCAGCTTTGGATAACAACTATGATTTCAGCTATGTCGACGGTGTGTTGAGTATTGCTAAGGCCACACTTGTTGTAACCGTACAAAACGCGACACGTGAATATGGGGATGCAAACCCTGCATTAAACGTGGCTTATACAGGATTCAAAAACGGTGAAAACCAATCGGTCGTTAACATCCTGGCCGATTCATCGACGGCTGCTAACAACGCATCGAATGTCGGTTCTTATACGATTTCGGTTTCGGGTGCGTCGGATAATAATTACGATTTCACCTATATGAACGGCTCATTATCGATTACGAAAGCCGCTTTGACGGTAACCGCACAAAACGCCGCAAGACAATATGGTGATACAAACCCAGGTTTCACATCGACCTATGCCGGTTTTAAAAACGGTGAAACCACAGCCGTCATCAACACATTAGCATCCACAAGCACGGTCGCGACATCCGCATCGAATGTCGGTTCTTACGCGATCACAGCTTCAGGCGCATCAGATAATAATTATTCTTTCAATTACGTCGACGGTACACTGAGTATTGGTCAAGCCATATTGACGGCAACGGCGCAAAACCGAACCCGCGAATACGGCGACACCAATCCGATATTGACCATTTCATATTCCGGTTTCCGAAATGGCGACTCCGTCAGCGTGATCGACACATTAGCCTCCGGTAATACGATTGCTAATCAAACGTCAAATGTCGGAACCTATACGATTACGGCTGCTGCTGCTGCGGATAACAACTATGCCTTCAATTATGCAGATGGCAGCTTGACGATCACCAAAGCAACCTTGACGGCTTCGGGGCAAAATATTTCACGTGAATATGCAGATGTTAATCCAGCTTTGGTTGTGAATTATGCCGGATTTAAAAACGGTGAGACCGCGGCGGTTCTTGATATGGTTGCGAATGCGACGACACTCGCCACCTTGACATCGGATGCGGGGAATTACGTGATCGCCGTAACAGGTGCGATGGATAACAACTATAATGTCATTCAATCGAACGGTATTTTGACCGTGACCAAAGCCGTATTAACGGCAACCGTGCAAGACGCAACACGCGAACAATATCGTCCCGATCCGATCTTTACCGTTACTTATGCAGGATTCAAAAACGGAGATGATGTTTCCGATATTGATGCCTTGGCTTCTGGTGGAACATCGACAAATCTTTTCACTTCGCCGGGTATCTATTCCATCAGCGGATATGGCGGTGCGGATAATAATTACAGCTTCAGCTATGTAGCGGGTGTATTGACGGTTTTGCCGCCGACCATTCCCGCACCTATTCTGCCGACATCCTTGATCCCGGACAGCGTTTTGAACGGTAACAATGTGCCGGATAATTCAATGAATGATACTTTGCACAACATGCCGACAATGAATGTTCAAACCGAAATCGACAATTCGAGATCTTTACTGACTATGAGCAACGTCGTGTTGATCTCGGATGTGAATACGGATAACGCCATGCAGAACAGTGCCTTTAGTTTCATGATTGCTATTACTGAGAAATTGGGACATGTCTTCGGTTATCATCGTCCGGAAAACGACATTTAAGGCATAATAATCAGTCGTTTACAATTTTATTGACTTTTCGTAGTTTTTATATATACTTACCTTGCTTTCGAACTTTCTAATTTTTGACTTGTTTTCTTGCTTCACAGCTTTCTCCAAGACATCGTTACTTTTCGGACGTAGTTTGTGCAATGTTTGCGCAGATTTCATGCACGTTAAGTGCTTTTTTAAAAGGAGGCCACTATGGCTCAAGGAACAGTAAAATGGTTTAATTCGGAAAAAGGCTTCGGCTTTATCCAACCAACAAGCGGCGGAAGCGATGTATTCGTACATATCTCGGCTGTTAACAGCGCAGGTATGCGTACGTTGAACGAAGGCGATGTCGTAACTTATGATGTCACGACAGACCGCGGCAAAGATTGCGCTACTAACTTAGCCAAAGCTGCCTAAGCTTCGATCGACTAAGAATTTTAAAGCCCGGTTCAGAAATGAACCGGGCTTTTTTCTTAGGTATAAAATAACATTGTTGTTAGAATAGTTTAAATTATATAGTCTGAAAAGTGACTAACGGTAAACTAAGCGGGGAAATAATGAGCAATATAAAAAGATGGCTTCCCTTAATTATAATATTCATTTTGATGTTCGCGGCATGGTTTTTCAACGTCGATGAAAAAATATCGTTACAAGCATTTCAAACACACAAAGCAAAGTTGCTTACTTACGTATTAGATCATCCTGTTCTATCGGGATTGATTTTCGGCTTGTGCTACACATCGGCTGTTGCCTTATCTTTGCCCATAGCAACACTTTTAACGTTAACGGGCGGTTTTTTATTCGGGCAATGGTTAGGCCTGTTTTACGTGATTGTTTTTGCAACGTTGGGTGCGACGATAATTTTCACAGTGGCAAAAAGCGCTTTGGGAACGACTTTGCGTGAAAAGGCGGGCGGCCTTTATCAAAAAATAGAACACAACATGAAAGAAAACGCAGTCGGTTATTTGTTATTTTTACGTCTTGTACCGCTATTCCCTTTCTTTTTAGTCAATATTGTGCCCGCCTTGTTTAACGTGTCTCTTCGCGTTTTTGTTATAACAACGTTCTTAGGGATTATCCCAGGCAGTTTCGTCTATGTTAATCTGGGTAAAACATTGGGTGATATAACGCGTTTAAACGATCTTGTTTCGGGAAAAACAATCTTGGCTTTCGGATTGCTGGGGCTGTTTGCATTAATACCGACGGTTTATACACAAATCAAAAACAGACGCGCAAAAAGATAGGCAATTCATGCATTCCGCTAAACAGATTGAAACATATGATTTCTGCATCATCGGTGCGGGATCAGCCGGCTTGAGCATAGCTGCAGGTGCCTCTCAATTAGGATTGAAAACGGTCCTTATTGAAAAAGATAAAATGGGAGGTGATTGCCTGAATACGGGGTGCGTTCCTTCTAAAGCGCTTTTGGAAGCAGCGAAAGTTGCACATCATTTCAGAAAAGCCTCTTCTTTCGGTATTCAAAACGTCGAACCTTTGATTGATTTTTCTGCCGTCAAGGATCATGTATTTAATATTATTGCCGCCATTGAACCGAATGATTCTCAAGATCGTTTCGAAGGTCTGGGCGTTACGGTTATCAAGGACAAAGCGGTCTTTATTGATAAAGACACGATAGTTGCGGGTGACAGAACGATTTCATCTCGCTATTTCGTTATCGCTACAGGGTCGCGAGCTGTTATTCCGCCGACTCCGGGATTGCAAGCCGATAAAGTTTTCACGAATGAAACGATTTTTAATCTTCGTGAAAAGCCGGATCATTTGATTATTGTCGGCGGTGGGCCGATCGGCATCGAAATGGCACAAGCCCATCGTCGTTTAGGTTGTAACGTAACAGTGCTTGATGTAGGAACGATCTTGCCAAAAGACGATCCTGAGTTGGTGATGATCTTAAAACAACGTTTGGAACAAGAAGACATTCGTATTCTGGAAAAAGTAAAGATTGAAAAAATTGAGCATCAACCTTATTCGGTAGATGTCATTATCGAAGACAACGGAACCAAAAATAAAATTTCGGGATCACATCTTTTGATTGCAGCAGGACGTCAAGCTAACGTTCAAGGTTTGGACCTGGAAAAAGCCGGAATAGTGTTTGATAAACGCGGTATTACCGTGGATGCCGGATTGAGGACATCGAATAAAAAAATATTTGCGGCCGGAGACGTTGCAGGCGGTCCGCAATTTACGCATATAGCAGGGTATCACGCCGGAGTGATCATACGGCGAGCCATTTTCAAAATGCCAGCTAACGTCGATTATGCAGCTTTACCGTGGGTTACGTATACGGATCCTGAATTGGCTAATGTAGGGATGACAGAAGCGATGGCAGTTGAAAAATTTGGAAAAGATAAAATCAAAACCGTCTCTTGGCATTTCGCAGAAAATGACCGGGCCCAAGCCCAGCGTCGTACCGAAGGCATGATTAAAGTTACCGTTTTAAATAACGCAAAAATTTTAGGTGCGACTATTTTAGGTCCCGGAGCAGGGGATTTGATCGGGGTATGGGGCTTGGCGATCCAAAAGAAAATGAAACTTTCGGATATTGCAGGTATGATCGCACCTTATCCGACTTTGGGAGAGATCAATAAGCGTGTGGCCGGTTCGTGGTATACACCAAAATTATTCAGCGAACGAACGAAGAAAATCGTGAAAATTCTTCAGAAATGGCCGTTTTAGACAATGCTAGATTCCTATATCAGACCACTTATCGATCCGCCTTTGAATGCCGTTGCGCGCGTATTGGTGCGACAAGGTATGACGGGTAACAAGATAACGTTGTTCGGTTTTTTGCTTGGGCTGTGTGTTTTTGCTTTGCTTTCGTTGCAATATTATACGATGGCAATTATTTTTATCATCCTCAGCCGTTTGATGGACGGTTTGGACGGCCCCGTTGCGCGTCAAACAGGATCTAGCGATTTAGGAGGCTATCTGGATATCGTTAGTGACTTCATTTTTTATTCGGGCACAGTTTTCTTTTTTGCCGTCGGCAAACCCGACATCGCTTTGGCAGCCGCATTTCTGATCTTTAGTTTTATGGGGACTGGAAGTGCGTTTTTGGCGTATGCGATCTTTACGGCCAAGCGCGGGATTAATCACGAGAAGCAAGGCAAGAAATCTTTTTTCTATTTAGGCGGAATTGCTGAAGGGACCGAAAGCATCGCAACATTAGTGTTGATCTGTTTACTTCCCGATTCTTTTACCTTAATCGCGTATGTATTCGGGACATTGTGTTGGATAACCACGGCAGGTCGCGTTTTGCAAGCCATTCGAACGCTGAAAGCTGATACGGTATAAGTTTCCAATTATTTTACTTTAAAGATCCGAGCATTTATTTCTGCAATATGGCATTTTCCTCTATGTGGTAGTACAATCTTGCGGTAAATAAGTCTTATATGCCTTGAACTTCTGCTTTTTGATCATAACAAAAGAGCTCAATATGTTAACATGTAAACATTGTGGTGAGAAAAACGAACCGAAATCACGTTTTTGCGAAGCCTGTGGTAAACGCATGCGTCGCGGCAGTCAGTCTGACGGTATGTTTGTTTTGTTGTTTATCCTGTTTGCATTGATCGTCGGCGTATATGCTTATATGCAAGGCTATCGAATGGACGATTTGATGAAGCTGGTTTCGGAATTCAGCAAAAAAGTTTAATTAAATAAAAAACGTTTGCGTATGTATAGAGGGTAAAATGGATTTAATATATTGGGATCATTACTACGACAAGATCCTGTTAGGTAATTTAGTTATCGTAATCGCATTATTTGCCGCAATGCGTTGGTTTTCCGGATGGATGGAACGTATCGATTCCTCCAACGAATTATTGATCAAAGATAATCCTGCTTTCGGTATTTCGTTGGCCGGTAAAGTATTCGGTATTGCCATCGTCCTCAGCGGCATGATTTTCGGCGGTAACGTCGAAATGGTATATTCGGTTGGCTCCGTTCTTCTGACGGGTCTAAGCAGCGTATTTTTCATGGCAGTCGCTCATGTCATCTTTACCAAAATTACATTGTCGAAAATCGTCGTTCGCAATGAAATCGTTCGCGGTAATTCGGCCGTTGCGATGGCTGATACAGGAAATATTCTTGCCGCTGCGATCATCTTGCGCGCCATTACTGAATGGTTGCCACCTTACGGTGTTACAGGATTAGTGGCGTTTGTTGCAGCTTTTGCGATTTCACAAGTACTCTTTACGTGTACGACATTGTTGAAAATCAAGTTTTTCAGTTTGATCAACAGACAGAGTTCACTTATTCAAGAGCTGAAAGCCGGTAATCGCGCGGTTGCGATGGTATTTGCAGGTCGTAAAATCGGGACGGCTTTTGCGATTAGCCTGGCGGCGAATGTCATTGCAACGGAGTCAAATCAGATCGGTCTTATTCTTTTTACGTGGTTCTTAGTCTCGATCTTGACAGTCATTGCATTTGAAATCTTGTGTTTCATCGCGACGAAACTTATTCTTTACAAAGTCGATATTCAAAGTGAAATCGTGGCGCAAAAGAACGTTGCTTTGGGTGCTTTGCAAGCAGTGATCTATATCTCGCTAGGGTATCTTCTTTCACAATTCTAACAGAGATTATTCGACTGTTTGTTTTGCAACGGGAACAAACGTATTTGTACCCATATAAATAACGATATGAGATGGATATTCGAAAATGGATTCCGACATCGTATCGACGGTCGACCCGAAAGCACCACCTGTCAGGAAGTTTGGCAAAAGACTGTTCGTTTTTGACTTGACGGTGGCTGACCCTGTTGGAACATTTTCTTTTTCACAGACGATATCCAAGTCGCTATAGGCTTTTTGGATAGTCGTCGCCCCTTGCGATAAAATATGCCATGCGCCGTTTTTATTGGTCAGCGTACAATCGGCTCCGTCGATTTGCTGACCATTATAAAACGTGCTGACGGCAACGTGCTGGAAACGCGATCCGCCAATCGTGCCGCAAGCAGTTAAAATAAGCGCAAAAAAAATGATAATGGAATTTTTCATGATAGCCCTTGGGTGACACATCATCATAAAACCCATTTGTCTATAAACCGTCAGTTTAGTATGAACACAACGTTAATTTCTGTTGAAAGCATTTTAATATACAGGCTTTAAGTTTAGGCTATTTTATTTGCTTAGAATGTTCCTGCGTCAGCGTTCTGAGTGTATCTTTTACAATCTTGGATGACACACGTTGATAGGCCGTATCCAAGGCTTTCACTACGTCCTGTATCGTATTAGCAGTGCTTGGTTGCTTGTCACTATAGATCACGGTTGTGATAATTTTATTAGACTGAGCCTCGATCAGTTTCGTTGTTAAACCGATATGTGCAACAGGCACATTTCTGGGATATTCAATTTGAAAATCCTGAATTTCGACAAGCAGGCTGTAATCTTGATTAACGGCAACGAGGTCATTGCTGACGGAGTCCAATTGCTTGGCATTGTCAAAAATTTGTACCAATTTTGATTGCAACACAGCCGGCAAGGTGCCTGACCAGCGCGCATCGGCGTAATAATCAAGTTGTTGATCAGCCTTGCGCAAAGCGATTTTGTCGGTTTCCAAACCGGGCGCACCTTGCGGCATCAAGATACGGAGACTGACGGGTATATGTTTGACCGCATTGCCGCTGTCATGATATTGAGCATTCAACGTGTATAAAGTCGGTGCAGGCGCACCCTTTGGCAGGATCGAACCGCATGCCGTCAAAGCCAAAACGATAATAAGGATTGAGAAATTTTTCATGATCAATCTTTCGGGATGGTCGTGCCACCGGGTTGGTTCGGAATGATAACTTGGGATGGATTATCTTTGATATCTTTCGACAATCCTTGCAAGTCGCGCGCGGTTTTTTTCAATTCCACTAAGAGTTCATGCAAGTTCTGATAACCTTGTTGAGTGATGTCTCCGGTGTCTTCCGTCAGCTTGTTCACTTTCTGGATCGTGACATTCATATTTTTCAAGATACGCTGCATATCGCCACGTGTCGTATCGGTCAATTGCTTGATGCTTTCCGCGGCAAGTTGGACTTCTACGACTGTTTTGTGAAGGTTCTGCCCTAAAGTTTCGCCGCCTTCTTCGGTGCTGCCGACGTCGCTGCTGAATTTATCCATATTGATCAGAATTTGATCGAAACGTTTTTGATTTTCCGTGCTGGCAAAGCTTCCTAAACGCTCGGCTAATTCCGTAAATTTCTGCAGCATATCGGGTACAGTGTCGACAATTTGTTTGAATTGCGACGGAGCAGACGGGATGGTCGGAATTTTATTCTCGCCAATCGGTTTGATTTTCTCACCGTCAACGACTGAACCTTTTAATTCGATATAGACAAGACCGGTAATGCCTTGCATCTGCAGGATCGCAACCGTGCCAATGGTGATCGGCGTGGTTTCGTCAACGCGCATCACAATCCGCACTTTATTCGGATTACGACGAGGGATATGAATGCCTGTCACTTGACCGACATCGACACCTCGATATTTGACGGCAGACCCGACGCCTAGGCCATTGACGGATTCGTCAACGAATGTTTGGTAGGTTTCGAAATCACCAGTTTTGCTGAAATCACTTATCCATACAAGGAAAAGCACGATGCCCAGCATCGCCGCCAAGACAAATGTGCCAACGACAAGATAATTTTGCTTGGGCTCCATCACGCCGTCCTTTTCTCAGCTAGAGTACGGCCGCGGGGACCGTGAAAATACTCTTTAATCCAGGGGTGGTCTGACTTCAGTAAATTGTCAATACTATCCAATACTAATGTCTTATCAACTAACACGGCGACACGGTCACAGACTGTAAACAACGTGTCCAAATCATGCGTAATGATAATGACGGTGATGTTCAAGCCTCGTTGTAATTTGACGATCAACTCATCGAATTCTGCAGCCGCAATGGGGTCAAGTCCAGCCGTCGGCTCATCCAGAAACAGAATAGGCGGATCTACAGCCAAAGCACGTGCCAGGCTGGCGCGTTTGATCATACCCCCCGATAGCTCCGACGGATATTTATCAGCCGCATTATCGGGCAATCCGACAAGGTGCAATTTCATATCGGCCAAATCGCTGCATAGGGCATCGCTGAGGTCATAGGTTTCTTTTAACGGAACCATGACATTTTCTTTGACGGTCAAATTCGAAAATAACGCGCCTTTTTGAAAAAGTACACCGAACTGCCCGGGATGACCGGACGGTTCACCCATGATTTCAATACTGCCCTCGGCAGGTGTGTGCAATCCTACGATCGTGCGCATCAAGACGGATTTCCCGCTGCCTGAACCGCCGACTAATCCGATGATTTCCGGCGTATCGATGTCAAAGTTCAAATGATCATGTACCACTTGAGTGCCGAAGGCATTTACCAAACCGTGAACGGATATGATTTTTTCAGATCCCATCATATTCCCAGTTTCGTGAATAAGACCGAGAATAACGCGTCCAATAATAGAACCAGGAAAATCGATTGTACGACAGAAGCCGTCGTTTGGCGTCCGATGCTTTCAGCTGATCCCGAGACTTGCATACCGCGCATACATCCCACAACAGCGATAAAAAACGCGAAAATCGGAGCTTTGATCATGCCCACCAGAAAATCATTCATGCCGATGGCCTGATGCACGCGCTCGATATATTGGTCAAATCCGATATTGATCAATGAATAACTGACGATGGCACCGCCTGCCAATGCCATCAAGTCGGCAATAAACGTCAATAAAGGCAATGTCAGCATCAAAGCCAGTAAACGCGGCAAAACCAATATTTCGAACGGATTAACGCCGATCAACCGCATGGCGTCAACTTCTTCGTTGACTTTCATCATGCCGATTTCGGCGGTGAACGCGCTTCCCGAGCGACCTGCGATCATAATGGCCGTTAATAATACGCCCATCTCGCGCAGCACGGAAATGGCGACCATATCAATCGTGAAAATTTCAGCACCGAAGCGGCGCAATTGGCTTGCTCCTTGATAGGCCAAAACAATACTAATCAAAAAAGCAATCAACGATACAATAGGAATTGCGGCCAGTCCGGTTTCACGGACATGGCGCGCTACCGACATGAAACGAATTTTAGTCGGATGAATAAGCAAAGACCCTAACGTCACTGTCGTTTCGCCAACAAAGCGAACGAATTCAATAAAGCCATCCCAGGCAAGAACGCTTGTTTTACCCAATGTTGTTATCGTTTCTGAAACAACGTTTTTAGCAGGTTCGATTTTTATAGCTTCGTCATCTTGTGCGGTTTGCGCCACAAGTTTTAAAAGAGCTTGATGCTGCGGGTGCAAATTTTTAATTGTTGATGGGTCTTGCTGCTGTGTTTTGTTCAAT
>JANODM010000014.1:0-8255 GCA_031412695.1 Alphaproteobacteria bacterium | reverse complement strand
TTTTTTTTTTTTTTGGGTAATATTAGAATGTCATAAAAAAACGGCCACAACCCTTGCGCAAGCTAGATTCTGTTTCGGTTGCTAAATATCCCGATTACGCAGGAATTACTTTCTTGTTTGTGATAGAGAACCTAAACCGTTTCGGTTTTGTTGACCCGGGTGGCGTCGAAATCGCCTTTGACGTCACTGTCTTCTTCGCGGCCCATCATTTTGCTCATCGACATTTCGGTATAAAGTCGAACCAATTCATCCGCGACTTCTTCGATCACGACGGATGACATGGCGCGCTTGCTGTCGCCCGAATCTGCATAAGCATCGACGCGACGTTTAATTTCATTACGTGCCGATCCGCCCGGGAAATTCGCGGCCAAGACTTGGCGGCCATGACTTGCACCCAAACGCGTATACAGACGACGGCGCAACGCCACGTCTTCGGCAGAGGTCGAAAACGCCCAGAGTTCAATCGGTCCCAACGTGTTGATCAAATGTTGTTCATAGCGGCCTTCGTTGGTGCCCAAGACCAGCAACGCAGGCGCACCTGAGGCGCGTGGTCCCGTCAAACGGTTACGCATGATCCAGACAGCTGTGTCGGACAGAGAGAAACGTTGGCGTGCTTCTTGGACGGCGCTGTCAGAAATGGCAGAACCCAAAATCCAAACACCTGTCGCCAGATCGACCATGTCATTGTCAAAGTCTTTCAACAACTGCGAGGATAAGACGATTTGAACGCCCCATTTACGGCCTTCGCGTACGTCGCGAATAATTTGCGAGCGCACCGATTTCGATTTCGACGTGCGGTGAAATTCGTCATAGCATAAACGTTTTGGAGTCTCTTTGATTTTGCGCAAACGCTGTTCGTGGAAACTGCGATAGCGTTCCGGCATATATTTGATAACGTCTTCGTTGATCCACCACGACCGCACCATCACATGACGCGCCAACATATACATGATGGCGGTTTGACGGTCGGCACTGTCATCGCCTTGCGGCGAGACATCCATCAAATCAAGCGCGCAAACTTTTGTTTCACCGATATCGAAACGTGTGATCGTCGATAAAATCGGTAATTCGCGTACCGCACTTGAGATCATGCGTTCGAAGGCATGAATAACGGATTCGTGGGAACTGCCGATCGAGGTTTCTTCCATCAAGGATCGAATTTGCGGACGGCGTGCGGCGATGACGGCGTCGGCCAATGTCGGCACGGCGTGACGTTGCGCCAGCATCGCTTCGCGTGCCAGACCTGCGTCGAATAAGGCGTCGACGACATCCCACCAATACGATTCAGGCGCGATATACAAATTATGTTCGGCCAACGCTTTGTCGACGACCAGATCGACGCGCGGCAAATAAGGACGTGGCTCGGCATTGGGTGCTGAATCGTCGCGCCAACGGAACATTTCATCCACGACGAAACCGACCAATTGCGGCATACCGTCATACGGCATGTCTTGACCCGGGGGAGTTGCGATCAACGTCATCAATTCGATCAGATAGGATCGTTCATCGGGCAAGGGTTTGCGGCAACCGACTTGAGTGTCAAACGGATTGATCGCGTATTCGGGCGACATCTGCAAACGATAATGCATCGCTTCATGCGCGCGTTCAGGTGGCAAGGCTTCTTTGATCAAGCTGATCAAACCTGATGACGATGGCCCGATATCGATGATCGCGATATACGGCAATTGTGAAACACCTTGGGATAAACACGTCCCGATATTCAGCGTGTTCATCAACACGGATTTACCCGCACCTGGTTGTGCGAAAATCAAATCGAACCATGTCGTCGTAAGTGACGATCCGGTTTGATACGGCCAGATACGCCCGTCAGGCGAGCGGAACAAAATGGGTCCGTTTTTAAACGGCGAGCACGGGCGTTGCCACGGCAAAAGTTTCAACACTTCGGATAATGGTGCAAGTGCTACGGGTGCAGTCGATGCACAAGCGATGCCTGGTACGGAAGACATGACTTCGTCCAATGGGTCGCCCGATACTTGGGAGACTTGGCAATAGCCCCAGGATTCCAACGCTTGCGTCAAGACGGCGGCGCGTTCTTCGATCAAATCGCGGCGGTTTTCAGGTGCCCATGTGGCGGCTGAAATACGTAGTTTTACTACCGGTTCGTCTTTGGAGATGGCCGATAGATATTCGATGGATTCTTTGATCTGACGGTTCGACGAATTCGTCACCGACAGCATCGTCGCCATCAATTGTTTGAAATAACTGCCTGATGCTCCGCCGCCTTCGATCAAGAATGAAATGCGGAACGGAACATCCGCCTCGACGAAGCGGCCCAAGAGTTGCGGAAACGGCGTCGGATCTGCGGGCGGTAAAATAACGTCAACACCCGACCATAATTTATTGCCGATATGCACAATGCCGGGGGATACGATTTCAGCGTCATACGTGCAGAGTTGATGGCGGATCGCGGGCCACAACACGTCGGAATAGTCATTCGGAAAACGCGGGGCGCGAGGCGGAATACGATCGCCCGGTAAAATGGGACGCCAATCATCGCCGGCGCGGGCTGGGAAAATGGCGGCGCGCACGCATTTCAATGCTTCATGCACTTCTAACACCGAGCATTGAATCGCCAATTCATTCAAAGCGGTTTTGACATTCGCGACATAGGAACGGTGGCGGGTGCGTAATTCATCCATCGCTGACAAGGGACGCTGTGCATTCGGCGACGATACCCATTCGCGATTTTTTTCCAGGCGTTTTTCTTTGGCGCGTTTTACTTCGATCGTGCCCATGGCTGACGGCCTTGTCCACACGACGAAATAGCATTCTTCCCACGCCATATAATTACGTAGGTGACGTGCGCGTTCGTCGATCAAATCTTTGATGTCCAAACCGACCGCTTCGGCGGCGCGTTTATTATAGCGCATCAGATTGCGCAACTCGCGACCAATGCGGTCGGGATTACGGATGAACACGACTTGCAACGCGTAACCGGGACGGTCGAAACGTGATCCCAATTTGATGACGCCCTGTTCGATGATGCGTTGGTATTCTTGCGCGCCGATAATTTGGCGCGATCCGTCGACCTGGAAATACGAGATCAGCGATCCGTCTTCAGATACCATTGTGACATCGTCATCCGCCGTTTCCAAACGGATGAACGATTCAAGCGGTTGCTTGGCGAGGCGCGCAAAGGGCGCAAGAGCTTTGTCCAGGAAAGATGCCATGTACTTTTAGAATTGCTGCTTCGGTCGATAAGATCAAGGGGGGAAGGGTGCGATACGGGCTATTGTGGCGAGTAATTCTAAAAGCGGCGTTAAGGCGTGCAGCTTATGCGGCCAATTCCAGCGCGTCTTTGAAGATCCCTGGCCAGTCTTGGGCGGGTTGGGACGCAAAAGGTCCGTTTTTCGACCGCCAATAGGCCAAGATTTGCGGGAATTGATTGAATTCCAAATCGCCCTCTTTGATCATGCGACGATCCAGCGGCAACAGGCGAATACCCTCGAGGCGTTCTTGGGTGTTTTCGTATTGTTTTTGCGTCAGAAAATCGCGCATCACCAACGCCAATGCCCCCGGATCGGTCGACCCGATACGCTTTTTGGCTTCGTCGCCGCGAGCCAATAAATGTTCATAGGTCTTGCGTGCGGTATCGGCCAACGGTCCTTGCGTCACCCGCGCCAGGAACAAAGCCCGCATCAGATGGTGCAACGTGGCTTGGGGGATTTCAGGCAGCCAGATCAATTTCCCAGAATCCATCGCATTAACGTGACTAAGATCGAAACATTGATGACAGAACACGCAGGCCGTCATCACATTATCATCGCGAAAATCACGCTCATCGCCATTGACGTGCAAAATTGTTTGGTATTTCTCGGCACGAAAACCGCAGCATTGGCAGGTATGGTCGTCGCGCGTCAAAATCCGCAACTTGGCCTCTTCGCCGACATCGCCTTTGGTGCGGATTCGATCGGCTTTGGCCGACCAATTCGTGCGCTTGACGCCTAAGGTGACGGGGTAATATTTCATGGCTTCAGTTTATCGCAAGGTGTTGCATCGCGCAAGCGTCAGGAAACAAGGCTGAGCGGGTTGAAGTGTGGATGACACGAACACCGCAGACACCCGCAAAGAAGTGCCACGGCGATTTTAAACAGGATCAAATGTACGACATAGATTTCCAACGTGCGAGTGCCTAGAAATCGCAAGGTTTTTTGAACGGGTGTGCTCACCTGAATGGTGATAGACGGGTGTTGCGGCAGATACCGCACCAGCGCGACCATGGCGGCAGATGACCCTGCGAAGATCAGCATGTTTTGCGCCATCGAAAAATCGAAAAGATGGTGTTGTGTGACGGTGAACGTCGCGACCGTAAACGCGGCATATAAAAGCGGCACAGCCGTCATTTTTCCAAAGCCGTTGCGTACGACATACCCGCTGATACCAAAAACAAGGGCCAGGGTTCCGTATTCGATCAACACCGACGTCACAGGGAAAAGGACGCATAACACCATCGTCGCGATCAGCAGTTTCGTATCGCTGTTATCGATCCATCGCATCAACGGATTTAAACTGACGCGCACTAATAAAATCGTCACTAGAATATTCAGAGGAAGCGGTGACCGCATCAGCGCAGCATCGGCAGCGATCAGCAACGCAGCCCCGCCCAGCAGAAAAACATCGATGCGCCGCGTGCGCGCATAGCCAATCAGAAAAAGCCAAATGGGGACGCAGATGCGCCCTACGGCGCGAAACCATAATTCATCAGGATAAAAGTAATAACCGATATGGTCGATGATCATCAGGATCAACGCCAATGATTTCAGAATATCATAGATCGTTATCGTATCGTGCTGCACGAAAGAAGCGGATCGCGACGTTAACAACCAGGCACCGCGCCGCCATTGATGGTCGATCGACGCGCCGCGCAAGGACGTCCCACTTTGGTGTCGATGGCGTTTTGGTTACCCAGGCCTTTGCCCGTGACGGATCCCACGACAACTTGCATCGCGTAGGGAAGCATAATTAAAAAAGCAGCCAAGACGAATTTCATGACGACATCGCGAAGCGGCGTCTGCGACGGGTCGTCGCCGTATTTTTTAAGGCCTAACAAGCCTAACATAGTCAGAATGATTCCCGCACCATACGCCATGACGACAAGGGTTTTCGGAATAAAGCGGAATTCGTTGCTAAGGCTGCACCAGATATTCGATATCGTGCCATCCCCTGTACAGGTCCATGTTGCAGCTTTTGGTCCTGTAGCAAAGGCGGGAAAAGAAAAGAGCCCGGCGATGAGGACTACCACTAAGGCAATTAAGTAAGGTGATAGTTTTTTCATCATCCGGGCTCTCAAAATCAAATTAGAAGTTACCGTCGTCAGAGAACGAGGTAGACGAGCTCTTGACGGTTACGTTTGATGCGCCGGTCGATTTCGTAACGACGGACAAAACGTAAGGCAACAAGATAAGCAATACGGCGACTGCCGCAAAGCCCAACACTTTAGTGATCGGATTGTCATCCGGCGCTTCGATGAAGCCCTTCAGAGCAAACAGTGCGCGAACGGCAAAGAACGTACCGATCACATAGCTGCCCATCGCGATTAAGCGTGGAACAGTTGTCAACTGTTGACCCAAGACTTGGGCTTGCGTTTTAAGATCGTTTGCGCCTGCGCCGATACCGGCAGCAGCAAACGCCTCAAGCGGCATTAACAAACCGACGGCCATCAACAGGACTGCGCCTGCTGCTAGTGTCAGCTTTTTGGTTGAATTCGTAATCATTTTTTCCTCCTTGGTTTGGGTTGATGATTACTTGGTGTATTTGCAGATCATTTGCTAACAATTAGCTCCTGATTTGCAAAACGCGTTGAGGCGAGGGGCAGGTGTTGTTGGCACCAATCCTTTTGATTCGCCGAAAAATGTACCGCTTGTGATGCGCATCATATGCGGTAGTAAAATCAATAATGTCGCAACAAGCAAGCGAATAATGACAGGGCCCAGCGGATTACGCTCGCCGTCATTCACCCAGTCTTTTAATTTCAACAAACCCGACAAGGCAAAGAACGTCCCGATCACGTAAGACAGCATCGGCACGATTTTGACGCCGCCTGCGACGTTCACACTTATGTTCTTGGTGGCTTGGCCCAAGCTGGGTCCGGCTGCCGCGCCAAACGCATTTTCAGCAAAGAACAACAGGCCCGCCATCAAAAGAACGGATGAGGCAATGATCCACGCACGAGCGGCCGGGTTTGGCAGCGCGCGGGCAGTCATCAAAGGGTTTTTTCTGTTTTTCATTATACTCAATTAGATCGGGGCGAACACAAAGCGAGAGACGTCAGTACCAAGGAATGTATATTGTAAGGCGTTGACGAAGTAACCGCCATTCGCCAGCAACGATCCTGCAATCATATGTGTACCGACAGACATTAAAGATACGTTACCGTTGCCTTCGGCCATGGCGCGCAACATAAATAACCCGCGCAATACGCTGATATAGCCGACGATGCGTAAAAAGATAAACACGCCCCACAAAGTGCGGCTGGCCGTGACGCTGAGTGGGCTGGGGGTGGCTGTATTAAAGGCCTGGTTAGCTACCAAATCACTTGCACCAAAAATCGACATTTGGAACGTGTACATGATATAGCCGAACGCCATTAAACCAGCTGCGACCAAAAACGTGCCGATCGTGCCCATACCGCCAGGCGCTTGCGGGCCGTCGCCATTGGCCAAGGCCAGACGTTTCAAACCGACCAACATCAAAATAACGCCTGCCAAATAAGCAAAAAGCGGGATCAAATTATCCAAGAACGGGCCGCCAAAATCGGTGACAAAGCGTGCCAACGCCCCTTCAAGTCCGGCACCGGGGCCGCCCCCGCCGGGCGCAAAAGCGCTGGTGCGAACCGTCAACAAATCCGTATCGCCGACACCGTCTCCGCCTAATGAGCGCACCAAATAATTCGCAAGAATCGGGGCAAAGATAAAGAAGGCTGCGCCGATCAAACGCAACACGGCATTTTTCAACGGATTGCGGTCCGGATCATTGACGTGATCGCGCAATTGCTTGAAGCCGGTGATGAAAAAGAACGTCCCCAAGATATAGGACAAAAGCGATAAGAAAAATTGCAGCGAGATAAGCGAATCATAGATTCGGTTGGTCGAGGCACCTAATGTTTTAGGAGATGGGGCGCCGGCCTCTGCGATTTGAGGCAGAATCAGCGCGACAACAAGCAATCCCAAAAACAGGGGCGAAAACAGTCGAAAGGAACGACTCGTAAAGGCCATAGGGGTACTCCTTAGAATTATTAGACCATAATAACCCATAAACTTCAACTAAAATTTTATGTAATTTTAGACGGATAGAAGGGGAGTGGGCCAGAAACAATGCGACAAACCGTTCATGGTTTTCATACGGAATTGTGCTAGATTGAAGGATCCAAGCATTAACGAAAGGAACAGCCCATGCAGGTAATCGTACAAGGTCAACAACTTGATGTCGGTGATGCGCTTCGCGGCTATGTCGAAGGAAAGTTAACGGATACATGTACTAAATTTTTCAGCCACACGGTTCAAGGCAACGTACACTTTGCGCGTGAAGCCCACGGCTATCGCACGGATATCACATTGTCGGTTGGTAACGGCATCGTCCTCAAGGCGTCAGCCAATGATCCTGCCGACCCGTACCCATCCTTTGATCAGGCCAATACGAAGTTGGCTAAGCAATTGAAAAAATACAAAGATCGCCTGCGTGACCATCATGCCCGCGTCGAAAAAGGCGAGTTTCCGCTTCCGGGTGCGGCCAATGAATACACGCTTCAATCAAGCCATGAGGACGCCGTCGAACATGGCGAAGGCGGCGATGCGCCGTTGATTTTGGCGGAAATGCCAACCCAAATCGAGACCTTGTCGGTATCGGATGCCGTCATGCGCATGGATTGGTCGGATGCAAACGCTTATTTGTTCAAAAATGCCCATCATGGCCGCCTTAATCTGGTCTATCGTCGCAAAGACGGTCAGATCGGATGGGTCGATCCGGCAGAACAAGGCTAGATCAGCGTTTATCTGTCATAATAATAGGTTTGACTCGTGCGGTAAAAGGGCTTATCCCTTTGCCGCATGACGACCCCTGAAGCATATTCTGAGGAATCCTCCATGCAACGACCCGACGCGGTGCTGTTCCGTCTTAAGACCACAAGCAAAAAACACTTACTGCAAAAACTAGCTGAAGTTCTGGCGCAACAAACCGGCCATGACGAGCGTGATATTTACGACCGTTTATTCGAGCGCGAAAAACTAGGCTCGACC
>JANODM010000013.1:0-1827 GCA_031412695.1 Alphaproteobacteria bacterium | reverse complement strand
TGCAGGTATTCACGACCGTTATAATCGTATGGTGTTTGATTGGACTCAACCTGTCAAATATACGATGCAACAAAAAGATGGAATGGTCAGTATACAATTCAATACTCAGGCATCGGCAAATTTCAAAGACGTAACTTCCGTATCGTTGCCGCTAATCCGTGATTTAAATCAAACTGCTACAGCCGAAGGCTTGGCGGTTTCATTCCGCATCCCTGATAATGCCCGCGTCCAAGCTTTTTGGTCTGGCAACAAAGTTGCGTTTGACGTTTTGTTGATGTCCAAAGAAGCACCGAAATTCGGCGGCGCAAACAAAGAAAATCAAACGGCCACAGCTCCTAAAGCCGAAAATTCAAGCGGTCCGCAAGAAAACGTCAAGCCTATGGATCAGGTTGTTGCGGATACTGCCGCGCAAACGACACCACCGACACCACCTGTTGCGGCGGAACCAGCAGCAAGCGCAGAACCGACGATTAATACCGCACCGAATGCAGCGCCAAAAGAAACGGCAAAAATACCGAACGGTTTCAGCAAACTTCAAACCTTGGCTGACGCGTTGGAAAATAAACCGTCAGAGACGTTCCTGCGACAACCAAACAAAGAGCAAGAATCTGAATCTGCTGACAAAGCGATTTCCTCATCGGATGGTACGGTCATTCGACTAAAGCCGGCTAAATTATCACGTCTTGCAGCGTTTCAACGCGCCGGAAAATTATGGCTGGTCGTCGATCAAGAACAAAAAGATCTGACCCCCAAAGTTGAAGGGGCATTGGCGTCATCTCTAACAAATGTCAAACGTATCACGTTGACTAAAGCAACGGCTTTTGTATTTGATTTCGATCAGGACAATACTATCTTTTCTATTCGTCGCGACGGTCCCGAGTGGAATGTATGGCTTAATCCCAAAGACAAAGCGTTACTGCCGCCCGAAATTCCGCTGAACATCACGCAAGATAAAGGCAAAGAACCGCGTATCGTGTTATATGCAGGGGAACAACCTGCCGTTATCAGCATTAAAGACACAACGTTAGGCGACCGTTTATGGGTTGTGCCGATGCGCGCCCCAGAGGGACGTATTATTCAGTCAAGAAAAACGGCGATTTATTCCATGTTGCCGACCTTGATCGGTGCAGCCATCGTGCCGATGGACGATCAATTGCGCGTCGGAACATTGAACGATTTAGTCGTTCTGTCTGCAGGCGAGGGACAAAAAGTTTTATTATCCAATGAAAAAGACCGCAAATACGGTAAAGGCGAAGCCAAACTCACCAAGGCATTTCGTTTGGATGTTCTATTAAAAGAATCCAAAAACAAAAATTTCACAACTCAACGCCAGGAAATCGAAAAGAAGCTGACGGAATCGACTGATGATGTCACAAAGTCCAACAATTTGTTGGATATAGCTCGTCTGTATTTGCAGAACGGATTTGGTAACGAAGCAGGCGGCTTATTGCGTATTGCGAAAAAACAATATCCTGCGATTGAGTCAAAAGTTGAATTTCGTGCGTTGCGCGGGATGGCGGCGGCTATGTCGGGTAATCGCGAGCAAGCCGAAAAAGATTTGACAGGCGACGATATTCATTCGTTGCCCGAGGCCAAGTTATGGGTCGGTTATGCCCGTTCTCGCGATAATGATTGGCAAGGTGCACGTGCCGCTTTTGCCGATAGCAGCGACGCTGAGAAATCTTTCCCAAAAATCTTACAAAACAGATTGATCCTGGCCAAAGCCGAAACGGCGTTGGAAGCGGACGATATTATTTCATCGCAAGCGGAATTGAAAAAGATTTCAGATATGACGGGAATGCTGCCCGTCGAAAAAGCCGCACATGA
>JANODM010000012.1:0-4421 GCA_031412695.1 Alphaproteobacteria bacterium | reverse complement strand
TTCACGTAACGGAATCCCTAGCTTTTCGTACATCTCAAGCAATTTGGGGTCAACTTCATCCAATGACGCCAATTGCGGTTTATTTTTCGGCGCGGCGTAGTAATACGCGTTCTGGTAATCAATGACGGGGAATTTCAGTTTCGGCCAAACAGGTTCGGGCATGGACTGCCAAATGCGGAACGCCTTAAGACGCCAATCCAGCAACCATTGCGGCTCATTCTTTTGCGCCGAAATGAAACGCACGGTTTCTTCGGTCAGGCCTTTGGGCGCATAATCCATGTCGATATCGGTTTCAAACCCGTATTTGTATTTCCCTTGGGTTTGTTCCAGCGTTTCAAGTGTTTCTAACGTCGCTACCATTTTTCTTCTTCCTAAAAATTATTCCGCAGCAATCTGCACAAGTGTGGGACCGATCATGTCATTCAACGTGATGCGATCTAACTGATCGATGATTGCCGTATTCACCAATCCCCAGCGTCCGCGTAGCGGGCATTTCTTTTGCGTCACACAGCATGTCGACAGATCATCGACGCATTGGACCAAATTGATCGGACCTTCGACCGCCTCGATCACGTGGCGCACCGTAATCGCGTCACCCGTGCGGTTCAGCGTATACCCACCTAACGAGCCACGGGCGGAAGTGATCAAATCCGATTTTGCCAACTCCTTAAGAAGTTTTGCAACCGTCGGTTCGGGCACCGCCGTAGCCACTGCTACATTCGCAGAGGTGTAACGTTGGCTGGGCTCTTGGCTCATTTGGGCCAAGATCACCACCGCATAGTCGGTCAGTTTTGTCAGTCTTAACATGATGGCCTTAAATAGGACCAATTCAATCCGATATCAAGCAAAATCTTCGATTTTGCTGTGGTTTTTCAGTGTTTTTACCCCGTCGGGACGGGCTCTGACCACCATGTCGCGGCTTTTTTGGCAGGGATCGCATGTTGCACTTTTACGGGGGTAACATTATACAGTTGCTTGCTGGCTTCAACCAAGGTGACGCCGCCGCATTTCGGCAAAAAACGCTCACCTATTTTTTCAAATAATTTCGCCAAGGTCAACAAGACCCGGTTATGACTGGGGAAGAAATACAGCGCGTAATCGTGACGTTCCACGACGAATTGCACCTCGCGTAACAGACTGCGCAATTGTTTCATGCTGTAAGGGCGGCCAAAGCCGAACGGGGTTTTATCAAGGCGCGCCCATACGCCTGCTCGGTTCGGAACAATCAATAACACGCGTCCTTGCGGCGACAAGACGCGCCAGGCCTCATTCATCAATTCGCGTAAGTAATCGGAATTTTCGACGGCATGCACCAACAGCAAACGGTCGATGCCGCCATCGGCAAACGGCAAAATATGATCTTCGGTCAGAACGGTGCGGTTCGGCAAGCCTGGTGGCCAACGCACGACACCTTGGGTTGCGGTCATCACGGAAAAACTGCGCAGATTTTCTTCGGCCGGCAGATACGGCAGCGCGTAACCAATGCCGGCAATCGTGATCGGCGCATTCGCATCATCCGCCCATAAAGTATTTATTTTTCGTCGCAGGATCTGCGCCGTAACGCGCCCCAGCAGCGATTGATAAAATTGACGGATCTCGGCGATATCACGGTACATGCGGTGATCATAACGCCGCGTCCATTGAAAGCAAAGTTAAATCAACTCGCGCAGGACCGGCAACGCCTCACGGTTTTTTTCCAACAAATCGTAATCGCCTAAACGTGCAATCGTCGCCCAGGCCAGTTGCGGCTGTCCTTCTAATGCGCGCGGTGTGCCTGTCCAATTGCGACAGCCGAACATCAGGTTGACGATATCGAATTCAGGATATCCGCCCGTCAAAAACGTCAAAGGAAATAACGCTTTTTCGATTGTCACGATATCCAACTCTTCTTTCAGTTCGCGCACCAAAGCTGCTTCTGGTGTCTCGCCCGCATCGATCTTTCCGCCCGGAAATTCCCACATCCCGGGATAGATTTTATGCGCCGGGCGTTGCTGGATTAAAATGCGGTTATCGGCGTCAATTAGTACGGCGCACACGACGTGAACTAATTTTTTCGGCTCACTCTTCAATTCAGACATCTTATTTCCTCAAAAAGAAACCCCCGCTTGCGACGGGGGCTTCCTGGAATTTTGTTGAAAGAGAATTACGCTTTTGGAACGGTAATTTCCACTTTTGATTTGCTGCGTAAATCATCGACCAGTTTACGGATCTGTTCGTCTGCCAATTGGCTGCGAACGCGATCTTTGACTTGGTCGAATTCAGGCTTCGCTTGTTTGCGGCGATCCTGAACATTTATGATGTGATAGCCGAATTGCGTTTTGACGGCTTCTTTGGCGGTTTCGCCTTTTTTCATCGCGAATACGGCAGTACCGAATTCTTTGACCATGGCGGATTGAACGAACCAGCCCAGATCACCACCGTTTTCTTTGGTTGGATCGGTCGAATATTCTTTTGCCAACTTGGCGAAGTCTTCGCCTTTGTTCAGCTTCTCGAGAACTTCTTTGGCAGTTTTCTCATCGGCGACTAAAATATGGCGGGCTTTGACTTCGTCTTGTTCAGGCATTTGCTTGATCAATTCGGCATATTTTTTCTTGACGTCGCTATCGGTGATTTTGCCTTCCAATACTTTTTCGACATAGCGATCGCGAACGATTTGTTCCGTCGCCTGGGCGATACGTGTTTGCGTAACCGAATCTTCCAAGATTTTTTGCTCTGAAGCTGCTTTGGCAACCAAGCGATCATTGACCATTTGATTGACAATTAACTCAAGCAATTTGTCAGCCGGTGCCGTTTGCAACGTTGGTGGCAATTTCGTGATAAATGCTTTGACGTCTTTGCCTGTGACTTCGGTACCGTCGACTTTGGCGTACACGGTTGAATCAGTGACTGCATCTTTCAACGGTTTCGCAGCAGGCTGGCCTGCAGCGGTTGCTGTGGCTGCCGTTGTCTCAGCATTTTCTGCTTCGGCGCGGTTCGTATAGGTGTATCCGCCGACAGCTGCGGCGATAAGAGCCAGACCTAAAAATCCATAGGTTAACTTGCGGGATGTCATGAAAATAGTCCTTTGGTGTATCACAAAAAATGGGAAGGTGAATTGGATTTGAGTCTAAGGCTTCTTGTGGCCTTGGACAAGGGGTTAAACACTCTTTTTCAAAACCGATTTAAGGACACTCGAAACGTTGGCGTAACGCCAATTCGACACTTTCGGCAGCGAAATCCTGCGGGGTGGGCGGGCTGGTTTGCCATACCGACCGGACATGAGTAATCAATGTTTCAGGGGTAATTGCCGGACTTAGACAGACACGACCCGTGGATCCACCGCTTGCTGTGCTACTTTCACTCATTAGCCTCTCAGCCACGGCCGTTACGTACCCGGCACAAAATCCCGCATCGACGTCGTAACGGCTGGTACACAGTGCCTCAAGCTGCAGGGCAGTCATAACTTCTTTTATTTGAGCCTGAGCCGTGTTTAGCAAGCCAAAAATGGTAAAAAATGCAAATAAAACAATGGTAAATTGACGGTTCATGCTCCAAAGTTTAATGAGGACGATTAAGCTTGCAACAGTCTTATTGTTTTTGGCATAATCATTGCATAGACAGATGGCAGAATTGAATTTTTGACATTCTTATCAAGGAGAATCGGACTATGAGCGAATTCATCATGATCAATTACCTGGTATCGCGCGGCTGGCAGTCGGTCGATAATCAATTATTCAATTTACCGGGTCGTACCGGAAATCCTGTCGATTTGCCTTTGGCCTATTGCATTCAACGCCACTTAGAACGCGTACATGCGAAAATTTCACAAGCCGAACATGCAGCTCAATTGACCGATGAGAAAATCACCGAACGCGCGTAAAAATTTATATTAGTGTAACAGCCGTTTTATTCGATGCCTGTCATAGTGCAGGTATCTGTCTCGTCCTCGACTTCAGGATCAAGGATAGGCGTGTCGACAACGTTCGGAGGAGCTCCTCCGCCATAGGCACCTGCCATAGGACGTCTGAACGGAACACTCCATGGGCAATTATTCATTTCTTCAACTCGGTTAGATAATAACAGTTGTTGTGCGGGTCTGTTTTCGCATACGCTTTGACCACTGTAATTTAAAAAATAATATTGCGGATTAACAGGACCAACGCCGGCAATATGAATCTCGAAATGCAAGTGAGCGCCCATGCGCGAAGGGTTTAAATAACCCGTCCCGTTACCATCTGCGGTGTCGCCTGAATATCCAATAAGTTCGCCTTGTGTCACTACTCTTGGACGCATCGGAAAACTCAGACCCGTTCTAGACATGTGCAAATAACGTACAGTGACGCAGTTATTCGTAATGGTGCAATTATTTCCCGCACCATTCGTATTCGGTTTACATTGCATTGTCCCACTAATGTGTGCTCTTAAAGGCGAATTCAGCGGAC
>JANODM010000011.1:0-2119 GCA_031412695.1 Alphaproteobacteria bacterium | reverse complement strand
GAATCAAGGCATGCATGACCCCCCATCCGCCCATAAATCCGGCGATATACGCCAGAGAATACCAACGCACCACAAGGGGGCCAACGGCAAAGGCGATAGGGTCCAAAGCAGGGAAGTTTAAAGCCATAAGAGGGGTCACTTTCTTTTGCTTTCAGTCATGCGTCATGGACTTAATCGGGTCAAGGTATTAACTATCTTTTCCTTCCCTTTTGGCGTGGTTTCTGTTAAAATTAACGCCTTGTTAAGAATTTGAGGCGCCCTGATGTTCAAGACGGATAACCGCTTTTTCGATGATTTGGCCAAAGCCGCGACGGGTGCCGTCGGGGCGTTATCAGGCGTGCGCCAGCAAATCCGCGAAGAAATTCGTTCGCAAATCAACCGCTTTATCGTCGAAATGGATTTCATTCCGCGCGAAGACTTTGAAATCACCGAAGCTGTCGCCCGCGAAGCCCGCATCCACGCGCAAAAATTAGAAGCACGCGTTGCCGCGTTGGAAAAGAAATTGGGCGTCAAGACAGCCGTTAAGAAGACACCCGCTAAAAAGCCCGTCGCAAAAAAGAAGAAAAAATAACATGATGAATGAAATCCAATTCGACTACAGCCCGATCGAAGGTCACAATCCTATCGAAACATTGGAAGCGATTGCCAAAGAAAATAAATGGCCGCTAGAACGTTTGTCGGACGATGAAGCATCCTTGGAATGTGAAGGCCGTTGGGGTCAATTTACTTTAGGCTTTTTGTGGCAGGAAGAATTCCAAGCGTTGCAGTTTTGCTGTATCTCGACCCTTAAAGTTGCACCCGGCAAAATGAACGTCATCAAAGAGTTGTTGTTCGACGTCAATCACAAAACATGGTTAGGTCATTTCGATATCGAGGACGGCGAAAACGTTATCGTCTTCCGTTACACCAGTCTAATGCGTGGTTTCTCATTGCATGCCCAGGAACATGTCGAGGACTTGATCGACTTGGCGATGGCTGAATTCGACCGCTTTCACCCCGCATTCAAAGCTACATTGACTGAACGCAAAGTCGCCAATGATCTGATGCTGACGATGTTAGCCGACCCGATGGGCGAAGCATAAATTTCGCTGTCATCCTGACGCCCGCGCATGCGGAAGGAAGGATCTCAGGGGGGGATAAATCATACATCCTGAGATTCTTCGTCGGTAAACCTCCTCAGAATGACAAAGGCTTTTATGTTGCAAAAACCTAATATTCTTCTTATCGGCGGCGGCAATATGGGCTGCGCGTTGTTGTCGGGTTGGGAAAAGAAAAACAGCTTTGCATCTTTGGCCATCGTCGAACCGCAACCGAACGATGCTTTAAAAAAATACACCGTCTATCCTGATGGCTTTGCGATTGAAAACGAAAATTTCGATGTCGTCATCATTGCAGTTAAGCCGCAAATCGTGCTGCAAGTCCTGACAAGTTTAAAGCGTTTCGCCAAACCCGACACGCTTTTCATTTCAATCGCCGCAGGCAAAAAAATCGAAACGATGCAGGAATTGATCGGCGATAAAACCGCGTTTATTCGCGCGATGCCGAATATGCCCGCGATGATCGGCCAAGGAATTACCGTGTGCGTCGCCAATAAAACAGCAACAAAACCTGACCGAGACTTGGCGCAGAACCTGCTGGGCGCGGTTGGCGATGTCGTGTGGATTGACGATGAAGAACAGATGCATGCTGTCACAGCCCTGTCGGGTTCGGGCCCGGCCTATGTGTTCGCGCTGATCGAGGCGATGCAACACGCAGGGGAAGGGTTGGGGTTGTCGCCTGATCTGGCGGCGCGTTTGGCGCGTCAAACTGTCCAAGGTTCGGCGGCAATGGCCGCAACTCAAATCGACAAAACACCTCAAGAGTTACGCCACAGCGTGACGTCGCCCAAAGGCACAACCGAAGCCGCGTTGGACATTCTTTTGGCGGAAAACGGTTTGGATCGTTTGATGGCTGACGCGATGCGAGCAGCGGTGCAGCGGTCGAAAGATTTGGGTTAAGAACTCGATCTTATCTTACTGGTTTTCAGTATTTTTATCGTCTTTAAGATCATGGCGTGCGCGGGCTTGTTGCTTGCGCTTAGCCAGATTATCACGCAGGTTTTGCGCGCGCTTCGTTGCCA
>JANODM010000010.1:0-11550 GCA_031412695.1 Alphaproteobacteria bacterium | reverse complement strand
GCCGTTAATCTGCCCAGCCAAAAACAGCCCTGGCACTTTCTTTGTTTCAAGGGTGTTTTTCAGCTCACGGGGGTCGACATAGTCGTATTCGATCGCATAGCCGTATTCTTTGACGGCTACATTCTCAAGCCCCGGAATGCTGCGGATCAATGCGTCCTGAACGTCAACGGGAAGGGAGGTTGAGATCCCGTTTGGATAAACAGTATTATCATCCAATCCTTCTGGTTCCAGGAAAATCTGGTGGCGCGTTTTATCGGCAAAGCGCACGACTTTATCTTCGATACTAGGGCAATAACGCGGGCCGCTTGAGCTGATTTGGCCCGAATACATCGGGGCGAGATGAATGTTATCGCGGATAATTTTATGTGTTTTTTCAGAGGTATAGGTAATATAACACGAAATTTGAGGCACGTTAACGGCCTCAGTCATAAAGCTGAAGGGGCTTGGCGGATTATCGCCGGGTTGCTCTTCGCATTGCGTCCAATCAATCGTTGACCCATCCAGCCGCGCGGGGGTTCCGGTCTTGAGGCGATCCTGCGCCAAACCCAAAGACGCCAGACTTTCGGCCAATTTGACCGTCGGCTTTTCACCCACTCGACCACCAGGGGTCTGACTTTCACCGCGGTGGATAACGCCACGCAAAAACGTGCCCGTCGTCAACACCACAGCACCCGCCATGATGCGGTTACCGTAACCGTCGATCACGCCGATAACCCGGCCATCTTCCAAAATAAATTCGTCCGCGCCGCCATCGGCCAAGGTCAAATTAGGTTGCTCACTCAGCATATCCTGAATCGCTTGGCGATACAGTTTGCGGTCGGCTTGGGCGCGCGGTCCACGAACAGCAGCCCCTTTGGATGCGTTCAGCATCCTGAACTGGATGCCCGAGCGGTCAATGGCGCGACCCATTAGCCCGTCCAAGGCATCAATCTCGCGAACCAGATGGCCTTTGCCCAAGCCTCCAATGGCCGGATTGCAGGACATGATGCCGATTGTGTCGATTTTATGTGTCAATAACAAGGTCTTGGACCCCATACGTGCGGCGGCAGCCGCGGCCTCGGTACCCGCATGGCCGCCACCGATTACGATAACATCGTAATGCGTATCCGGCGCAGGAAATGAGGAGTTTTCGGGGGTCATAAGACAGGCACGATAACGGATTCCGCTCGGTAAACGCAAGGAAAAACATAGGGAAAGGTGGAGCGGGGCCCTTTCCTTGCCCTCTACCGCATAGGGCGAAGAAAAAGCTTTAACTTGTTCCACGTGGAACATATCGATAATTTTACAAAAATATATTATATTACGTATGGTGGTCACTTTAAGGTTTAAAATTATATTTATTGACTATTAAAAGAAACAATTGATCTTTTCTCGTTTTTTTGATACGGTGCAGCAAAGACATAAACGAATCACTCTCATCCATGAACAAGGTGCCGACATGACAAACCAAACAACCAAAAATGAATTTAAACAAACTCGCGACCACGGCGGCTTTATGGCGCGTATCCAGCAACAGGTAGCCAACGGCATCGCCGCCGCGCACGAATCTTGGGAAGATGACGCCACCGGCGTACGTGGTGCGCACGCCACCCCCGCACAACAACAACGCGCCCCCACGGTTTCGTAAACTAATCGTTTGAAAAATCCTCGGACCCTTTGCTAGGGTAAGGAAGAAGGACATAAGAATGTCCAAAACGAGTGTGTGTGATGGAAAACAAAGCGGATAAACCGTATGCCAACGAGCTGGACTTGATTGCTGAGGATTTGTCGCAACTGGAATTGTGGCGAAGCCAAGGCTTCAAGCGACACGAAATACGTATGTCGATAGGCAATTTGTGCAATACCTATACGCAACATTTGCAACGTTATATTTGCGAGAATCAAGAATATGGCGGACCCGTGCGCGAAGCTGCGTATATGAACCTGCTGGGTCGGCGTGGGTTCTGTGATGATTCTATTAAACCTGTTGATGAATTGCTTGCACAGCAAATTTGTCTTTATTCGGAAGTACCTGAAAAATTTTCCGATGAGGAATCCGATTGCATTTGTCGCGTTTGGACGCTGGCTCAACGACGTGCTGACGCATGCCAGGTCGAGCTCACGCTTCTTGATCAGCTTTACGCGACAAGCGAAACGATTATAAAAACAAAGCCGGATCTTCCGAACTTTTTATTTTTTGTCGAGGGCGTTCCCGAGGGTACGGAAAATTTACACCGCAGTCTGATTGAATATGGCGTAGCGCCCGAGATTGAAGCCAATCACACGCCGCGTCCGTCATAGAGGTTGATAAAATGAATCATCGTCAAAAACCTCATGTGATCCAACCTGTCGTGCAAGATACGTTCGACAAAGAAGCGATGAAGCAGCGCCGCACAGAGCGAAGCGCGGTCAGCGCGACACTTGCAGGACAGGAATCATGGCAAAAAGCAGGACTAAATAGCGAAAAGCTCTCAAACACCATCATAAGCATCACGTTCGATTTCCCGTTACATCTTGAAAACTATATCTGCGAGACAGGTGCCTATGGCGGCTTCATTCGAGATGACGCGTATCTTGCGCTTTTAGCTGAGCGCGCTTTCTTTGATCCTAAAAAAAATACCCTCCCTAAAGAGCGCAGGCCCGCTGAAGCACAACTGGCACGCGAAGCCCTATTGTGCCATCAGAATCCGGAGCGTTTTTCCAAACAAGAAAAATGGTGCTTTGGACTAGTGCGTCAAATGGCCGAGCGGCGGGCCAATGAAAAACAAGTAGAGAAGCTAATTTTACAAGACTTCATCGCCGAACAAAAAGCAGTAACCAGTGATAAGAAATCGCCATCTTCTTCTAATATAATCGCTCCGCGCTTTGTCGACGGGTTTACCGAAGAAAGTCGTACAGCCCACGAACACATCCTGTCTTGGCACGCGGAATTGTGGCCAACCGTCACACTGCGTCCGGCTTAGAAAGAGGATTGAGTCACACATGAAAAGACGCACAACAAAAAACTCGCAAAATCAGGATCACACCGTATTAAAAGAGGCGCGTTCAATCAGCGCGTCATTGGCGGCGCAGGATTCGTGGAAAAAAGACGGGCTTACTACCGATGACGCTTATGGCGCGATTGCGCGGCTGTGCGATCTGTACCCGCGCGCTCTTATTCGACACATTTATACTGAAGGCAAATACGGGTGTCCGGAGCGCGACAAAGTTATGCGCAAATTATTAGAGGAAACCCTTATGAAGGGATCCGCTGCAAAAGGATCGACCCGTCACAAATCACAGATGAATTCGGCGGATAAACGATTGGCTTTAGATCTATTATTTCACGACAATCTTTCGCCGCGCGATGCTGATCGAGCTTTTTCGCCGCAAGCAAATGATTGTCTGACACGCGCCCGTCGGTTGGCGGAATTAAGCGCAAACACACTAGACGTCGAACGTCGTTTTCTAGATCAGCTTTTCCCTGACCAAAGTCCTTACGCGCAAGACCAAAACGATGCAACGATTCCACGCTTGGGTTTGCGCGACCTGGTCTATGTCGAAGGCGCTACCCGGCACACCAAAGAGGCTCATGAACAAATTACCGCTTGCCACAAACATCTTCATGATGTCCGCGTTTTAAATTTACCGCGACTAAAAACGTAATTGAAAAAGAAAGAGGCGCTCATGGGATTTGTGCTTTCAAAAGCAGAAGAGGCGGAGATTGATGATATCTCTCGAGCTTTGTCGGAAGAAGATGATTGGGCAATACATGGTGAGCAGAATGTAAATCAATCAATCGTAGCGCTGTGTGCTACGTATCCGCGCTTCATCGACGTCCAAATCAAGAAAAGCCAGGCTTATGGTTGCGAGATTCGGACTCGCGCTTTTGCGAACATGACGCTAGCGTACGGCGCCTTATTTCCAAACCGTACAGAAAGATCCAGCGATATTTTATTATGCACCCGCTTAGCCTTGTGGCAAGCGAACGTGCCCGGCGCTACCGACAACGAAAACACTTGTTTCGGACGTGTCCGCTTGCTGGCCGAGGCGCACGTCAATGCCAGGGGTATCGAAGAAAAACACCTTAAAGAAAATCCTGAGCTGAGATATTTGGAAGGCGTTCTTCCGTATACCAGCGGATGTCACGAGATGCTGACCCAACTTCGCAAGGAGATGAAAATCAAATGACGCAGAAAACCCCCATGCCAAACATCAAAGAAGTTGAAAAGATCAGCTGGACCTTGTCCCGCCAAGAATCATGGCGCGGCCATGCGCCGATCGACATTTTTCAATCCGTTGCGCTGGTACCGATCGTATATCCCGAAAAGCTTCGACGATTTATCGAAGAAAAAGGTGTGATGGGTTGCATCATCCGCGAGCAAGCGTACACAGAAATGATCAAGGAAATGGTCTTGGAAACGGGAATGAGTCCTGGGACAACGCGCGAGTCGGATCATGAACTAGCCGAGAGGCTGGATTGGCATGAAAAATCATTCGACGACGTATTCACTGACCGCGAACGCGCCTGTTACGAACGTATCGGCGAGCTGGCACAAAACCAGGCCGATGCGTGCCGCGTCGAAGAAGATATCCTGACGCGGATTGCTGCCGTCAACACGTTTTCCCAATATGTCGATACGTCGGCTGTCGGCGCGCCAGCGCGCCGCATTCGATATATCGCTCACGGCGTCACCAAAAAGACGCTGGGCTGTCACAAATTAATCACCGCATGCCACGAACGTTTCCGATTGCAATAAAAAAGAGCCCCATGAAACAAAACAATATCAGCACCGAAGAAGAACTAAAAAAACTCGGGAAGATCTTGGCGACGCAAGAGGCGTGGCGCGGATATGACGTCCGAGATATTGGTGCTTCCGCCAAAAATATGTGCGCTTTCTATCCGCATTTTCTGGAAATGTGCATTCGTCAAAACGGTTTTTACGGCCTTCCGATACGCGAAGCGGTATTTGTACGACTTGCTCGAAGCGGCGCAAACATGCCTAAAGAAAAAGCTCTGCAGGAAACCGATATCGTTTTAGCCGAGCGTGTTTTGGCTTTTAAAGAGGGGGCAAAGGAATTGACCGCCAACGCGTCGATGCTTGCCGTTTCTGATACCGAAGCGTCCTGTTACACCACCTTGGAAAGGCTGTCGCAGCACGAAGCCAATCTGCGTGACGTCGAAGGGCACTTGTTAGAGGAACGCAAATCGACACCTGCGCGCAAAATATCGCCCGTATTCGACAAGTTGCGGTTTTCAGAACCGACAGAGCTAACGTTTATGTTTGCCAAGCCCAAAAACGAGGTAGAAAGGGTGTTTACCGCACGGCTGCAGGAGCTTTGGAATTCTGATTTGGCAATACCCTCGTAATAAAGACTGATTTCGTAAAAGAACGTTTGAACTATGCGACCGATTTTGTTAAGATGATTATGAAATAAACGGAAAATCTTGTCACATGCACGTAAAGTACACCGTAAAGACGATCGATACGCCGCAACACGATCGGCACGAATCGCGACAACAGTACCGTGACATTCTGGGTCGTCAGGAATGGTGGGACGAACGCCCGGACATGATCGATCCGTGCACTGAAAAATTCTGTGAAGAGTTTACGGAATATTTGGGGACGCATATTCGTGAAAGCGGAACCTTTGGAACCGGCGTGCGCGGCAAAGTATTGTTGAAATTTTTAACGGAATTGGCGAATGGACCGTTTATCGACACTACAGGTGACGACGCAACGGGACTGCTTGTTAATGAGCCGCTTGCGGACACGGCGGAAGACGCAGCAAAACGAATAATTGCGCAAAAAATATTGCTTCATGTGACGGCGCCGTATGATTTAACCGAGGAAGAAAATGTCGCTTATGACATCGCTCTGGACATACTGGCTTGGCATGTAAATAACCCTTGTGTCGAGCTTAAAGCCCTGGAAGAACAAGCGCGTCTGAATGTCTTTGAAACCTGCCTGCCGCAAGGTGAGCGTCAATACCGCAAGCCTTTGCACTGGGTGGGTGGGCGCACTCCCGACAACGAGCTGTATAAAATGATATCAAATCATTTCAACCGGCCGCTTGTGCTGGCTGCGTAAATTTTTATTTTCCGATACAGAATTCTTTGAAAATAACGTCCAGCAAATCTTCGACGTCGACGCGGCCCGTTAATTTCCCCAACGCTCTGACGGCCAAACGCATATCTTCGGCCATTAATTCAGGGGCTGGATTATTCAGCGCACGTAACAAATGCGCTTTGGTTTGCTCGACCGTTTCGCGGTGACGCGCACGCGTCAATAATGGTTGCGATGATTTCGGTGCCGCCAAAGTTTTTATTCTGTCGGTCAACACCGTGACAAGGCGATCCATATTTTCACCCGTCGTTGCCGACACGTATACAGCCTGGGTGTTGCGTTGCCCAAGCGGAACCAAATCGGCTTTGGTCAAAATTTGAATCGTATCGGGTGTAACCGCACGCAATGTGTCGGCATCTTGACCTTGGGTGGCATCGAATAACGCCAATTGAATATCTGCGGCTTTACCGCGGCTTTTGGCGCGCTTGATGCCCTCGATTTCAATCGCATCTGCGGTATCGCGCAACCCTGCGGTATCAACTAAAATCACCGGATAACCGCCCACATTAAGATGCGCCTCCAACGTGTCGCGCGTCGTGCCCGGCGTGGATGACACGATCGCGATATCGCGCTTGGTCAATGCATTTACCAATGATGACTTACCCGCATTGGGTGCGCCAATCACGGCAATCGTGAACCCGTCGCGCAAACGCTCACCGATATGGCCGTCTGATAAATGTGCGTCGATCGCGGTCATCGTCGTTTTGATCTGCGCCGCCACGCCCGACAACACATCGGGTGGCACGTCCTCTTCGTCGACGAAATCGATGGCGGCTTCCATGCGCGCCAAAACACGCACCAGATCATATCGCCAGGTCTCGTATAAATCACGTAGGCCACCTTGCATTTGCAGCAACGCTTGCTCGGCTTGCGCATCGGTTTCGGCGGCAACCAAATCGGCGATCGCTTCGGCTTCGGTCAGATCCATTTTGCCGTTCAGATAGGCACGCTTGGAAAATTCCCCGGGCTCAGCCAAGCGCACGGATGTATCAACAGATAACGCAGCATTTAGAATACGGTTCACGACGGCACGACCGCCATGCGCATACAGCTCCCGCACGTCTTCGCCCGTACAGCTGCTGGGCGTTTGAACATAGATCGCAATCACGCGATCCAGCATGTTGTGTGTGCTCGGATCGCGCAAGGTCACCAGTTGCGCAAAGCGCGGAGCCTGAAGCGGCGTTTGTGCCAATGCTTTGAAAATCTTACCGGCTTGCGGTCCCGAGATACGGATCACCGCAACACCGCCGCCCAAACCCGAGGCAGGAGCGATAATGGTATCGGAAGTGATGGTACCGGGGGCTGTCATGCTTTTGGTATGCCGCAAACCGTGATAAACTCAAGCCTTAAATCGCTTTATTCTTATCCTTTTAAACAATATAGGCTAGGATTTTTGCGGGAGAGTCGCATGGGATTCTGGGATTTTTTCAGCAATGACAGCACGGGGCAAAAACCGGGTCGGGTAAAACCGAAAGCGGGCGATAAGTCGCGCGTGCACATTGCGGGCGGCTTGGATTCGCGGTCCGATCTTGTGGCGACCGATGCCATTGTCAAAGGCGACGCAGAGACTTTGGCGCGCCTGGGCTTGGGACCCGACGTGATGTTGCGAAACGGCGAAACACTGGCGACGTTTGCGTGGAAAACCCAAAGTGCGAACCATGAAAACTATGGCGATACGTGCAAAGAATTTCAAAACGACGATGACGGTTTTCACGACCGCGTCGAATTCATCGCATCCCTAAGTGTGGGGTGGCGCACGCCACAAAACGATCCTGATTATTATTTGCGCGCTTGCGCACGATTATCGTCTTTGGCGATGCTGAACGCGTTAGGTATTTCGTCGGATCAGTGGCCGCGGACCCTGATCGATGATTTGTTTTTCAGACCGTGGGATGAATATTTTCCCGATCTAAGCGCGGCGTTTCAGCGTTGTGAAAAGGGGGCGCTTGTACTGCGCACGATCCGAGCCGACACTGCAAAACAACCCAATGAATATGGCGAAGCACCCGGCGATATAGCATATGCCTGCGAACGAATGGCCGAACGACAAACTATTCCTGTGTCGCGCACGACGAATATGTTGGCCAAAGCGTCGGTATTTTTTGCGGCCGTAGGCTCTCGCGCCGATGCGCAAGAATTCACGGCCTATGCTCAGGATGCGTTATTGCGCAAAACATTTCCGTGGCTGAAAATCTATCGGCCTACGGAAAAAGAGTTCTTGGCACTCTTTGCGCTGGATCAAATATTCGAAGATGAAAAAAAATTGGTGTTGTTTGCGCATCGCGTCGGATTTTATCATTGGCAAACCAAACGCCGCACGCTGGATGTCGAGAAAATTTTAGCGACGGCGCGTCTCGAGACACGTCGGTAGGTGCATAATATAAAAAGACCCCGTCCGAAGACGAGGTCTTTTCATCAGCGAAAAACTGCCAGGGTGTGTGAACTAGCGATTCTTCGATTGTTGGTTTTGCTGTGACGAAGACGATGAGCCTTGTGACTTCGACTTGTCGCCGCTATTTTGTTGTCCCGATTTGCCGGCTTCTTGGCGTTGCTCTTTCATGCCGGATTGTTTCGAGTCTGTTTTGTTCGATTGGTTCGATTGATTATTAGTCATGTAAATTGCTCCTAGTGAGTGTTATGTTGTTTCTGGAAAGGCATAACGAAAACAACCCTAGAGACGGCCATATAAAAAATCGGTAGGCGGTTGATGGCCAAAAGATAAGGATGCAGGGTTATAAAATTACGCGCAAATTGCCGTAATTTCGTATCAAATAAAAGAGTTTATCGTTTTACTTTTTCTGTCAATTGCAAGTCGGTGACGATATTTCCACCAATCAGATGTTCCGCGATAATACGGTCGATCGATTCTTTTGAATCGGCGCGGTACCAAATCCCTTCGGGAAATATGACGATGGCCGGACCGTTTTCGCATTGATCCATGCATCCCGCCATGTTGGCGCGCGCATCATTCAATCCAGCTTGTTTCAATTTCTCGCGCATATATTGGCGCAAGTGTTCGGCGCCTCTTGCGCCACACGATCCGCGAGGATGGTCATCGGGCCGCGTATTCGTGCAGGCGAAAATATGCGGCGTATAAAATTGGGTCATTTATTTTTTCGATCCGGAGTTGCGCGGTTTCAAATTGGATGCCGCACCCGCCATGACAGTTTTGAAAAAATCATTCATCTGACCCATGCCTTGATTCATACCTTGCGTCATCATCGGACCCCACATCTGCATCAAGCGTTCAGGCTCCATCATCTTCATATTATCCAACGCTTTGCCGCGCATCAATTTCATTATTTCCTCTTGAAACGGCTGAACATCCGGCAAACCCATAAATTGACGGGCTTCTTCAGGGGTGCAGTCGACGGTGACGTTAATTTTCATGGGGTTTCCTTGTAAGGATTTACTGATTCATCTGCTGGAAGAAATCGGCGTTGTTTTTGGTCGTCTTCAACTTGTCGATCAGGAATTCAATCGCATCAACGGTGCCCATCGGGTTCAAGATTCGGCGCAAAACCCACATCTTGGACAGATCGGCAGGCGTGCACAGCAATTCTTCTTTGCGGGTACCTGATTTCTGAATATCGATCGCCGGGAAAACGCGCTTGTCAGAGACTTTGCGATCCAGGATCAATTCGGAGTTACCCGTTCCTTTGAATTCTTCGAAAATAACTTCGTCCATGCGTGAGCCCGTTTCGATCAAAGCGGTTGCAATGATCGTCAAGGAACCGCCTTCTTCGATGTTACGTGCGGCACCGAAAAAACGTTTCGGGCGCTGCAACGCATTGGCATCAACACCACCCGACAAGACTTTGCCAGATGACGGCACGACCGTGTTATAGGCGCGACCCAAACGAGTAATCGAGTCCAACAAAATCACGACATCGCGCTTATGTTCGACAAGGCGTTTCGCTTTTTCGATAACCATCTCGGCGACTTGCACGTGACGTGTCGCGGGCTCGTCGAAGGTGGACGAAATGACTTCGCCTTTGACGGTACGCGCCATATCGGTGACTTCCTCGGGGCGTTCGTCGATCAACAACACCATCAAATACACTTCCGGGTGATTGCCGGTTATCGCATGCGCGATTTCCTGCATCATCATGGTTTTACCCGTTCTGGGGGGGGCAACAATAAGTGCGCGCTGACCCTTACCGATAGGGGCGACGATTTCGATGATACGCTGGGTATATTTTTTCTTGGTCGGATCTTCGATTTCCAGACGCAATTTTTTATTCGGATAAAGCGGGGTCAAATTGTCGAAATTGATGCGGTGACGCAATGCATCGGCGTCTTCGAAATTCACCGTATTCAATTTGGTCAAAGCGAAATAACGCTCATTGTCTTTGGGCGCGCGAATCTCGCCTTCCAGCGTGTCGCCTGTACGCAAATTCAATTTGCGAATCAATTGCGGCGTGACATAGATATCGTCAGGACCCGATAAATAATTTTCTTCGGGGGAACGCAAAAATCCGAAGCCGTCCGACAAAATTTCTAACACCCCTTCACCGATGATGGTTTGTTCCTGTTCGGCCAAACGTTTCAGGATGGTGAACATGATCTCTTGCTTGCGTAGCGCAGCAGCATCCTCGATACCAAGGGATGTGGCAAAGGCGACCAGTTCGGTAGGGGTCTTGGATTTCAGTTCGTGGAGATGCATGAGGGTCTATATCAAGTGGGGGTTTGTAAAATGAGCGGCGAAAAACAAAAAGAACACGCGTGTTTAAACGCAAAGGATTTGTCTCGGGCGGCGATCACGGAAATGAACGAAGGGAATAAAACAGGCCAGAACAGCCCGATAGGGATCATTTTAACTGAATAACCCCGACATGTCAAAGAGTGTTTTTAACCAAACGCGTGTGCGGGGGCCAAACGAAACCCGGCATAGCCGCAATTAATCGCATCGGCCGCATCTTGGGCGTCCTGGATGGATGGAAGGTCTTGGCCGGAAATCAGCTTATTGATGAGTAACGCATTCCACAACGACACAGGATGGTGGCGCGGACGCGTCGCGTTAAATTCAGGCGAGACGTTTTGAAAATGCGCCGCACGAAACGCTTGGGCGGTCATGCAGTGTGGTGGGTTTCCGTGTGCGCTGACATGTAGTTGGGTGCGGACCAGAAACGGTGCGTCAGTATGGATGCGATACGCATAGTTCCGTACCGCTAACTCGGCGATCATGTCGACCGCCTCTGCAGCTATTTTTTCTTGATCAAGCGTATTGCTGCGCGATAAAGCACGCGGCAGTTTCGGCACGCACTGAATACCCTCCACCAGATTACGCCATTTTCCAGCATATCCCGGCTCACTCTCGACTTCGCGTCGAGCGAAGATAGCGGGGGCGACGCGTTGCTTGGGGTCGATTTTACGTTCGGCGGTGCTGGGTGTCAGTTCCAACAGCGTATCGATGCAAAGGCGCGGCATCGGCCCAATCTGATGGGGGTAAAACTGATCACGC
>JANODM010000009.1:0-6401 GCA_031412695.1 Alphaproteobacteria bacterium | reverse complement strand
TTCCAGATCATCGCTTTCATTTTAACGAGGTCGATAACGCCGACGAAATCCGCTTCAGCGCCGATCGGCAACTGCAACGGCACAGGCTTGACGCCTAAGCGGTCAATGATGCTGTCGATGCACTCGTAAAAGCTTGCGCCGATCTTGTCCATTTTGTTGACGAACATGATACGTGGCACTTTATATTTGTCGCCTTGGCGCCAAACAGTTTCCGTTTGAGGCTCGACGCCTTGGTTACCGTCAAGAACGCAGACGGCACCGTCCAAAATACGCAACGAGCGTTCGACTTCGATTGTGAAGTCGACGTGGCCGGGCGTATCGATAATGTTAATGCGGTACAGATCATCGCCATCAGCACCCTTCCAAAAGCAGGTCGTGGCAGCGGATGTAATCGTGATCCCGCGCTCTTGCTCTTGTTCCATCCAGTCCATGGTCGCGGCACCTTCGTGCACTTCGCCGATTTTGTGCGATTTGCCCGTGTAGTACAAAATGCGTTCCGTGGTCGTAGTTTTACCGGCGTCAATATGCGCCATAATGCCGATATTGCGGTAACGATCGAGAGGAATGATTTCTTTTTCAGACATTGTTTTCTCTACCAGCGGTAATGGGCAAAAGCTTTGTTCGCTTCGGCCATTTTGTGTGTTTCGTCACGCTTCTTCATCGAAGAACCGCGGTTATTGATCGCATCGTTCAATTCACCAGCCAAACGCTCGGTCATCGTTTTTTCACCGCGCTTGCGGGCGGCACCGATGATCCATTTCAACGATAATTGCTGGGCACGGTCGCCACGAACTTCGACAGGAACTTGGTATGTTGCACCACCGACGCGGCGTGATTTTACTTCGATAAATGGCTTGACGTTATTGATGGCTTCCAAGAACGCTTCGATGCCGTCGCGCTTGGATACTTTGGCTAGATTTTCAATCGCGCCGTAAACGACTTCTTCGGCAACGGCACGCTTGCCGTCATACATCAAGGCATTGACGAATTTCGTCAAAACCAAATTGTGAAACTTGGGGTCCGGAAGGACTTGGCGTTTTTCGGCGGCATGGCGACGTGACATGGCTTATTTCCCTTTTTTGGCGCCGTAAAGCGAGCGCGACTGCTTACGGTTTTTGACGCCCTGAGTATCCAGAGCTCCGCGAACGATACGATAACGCATACCGTTCAAATCTTTAACACGACCGCCCTGCAACAGAACAACCGAGTGTTCTTGCAAGTTGTGGCCTTCACCGCGGATATACGCGAGAACTTCATATTTGTTGACGAGGCGAACGCGTGCGACTTTACGCAAAGCTGAGTTCGGTTTTTTCGGCGTAACGGTGTAAACGCGCGTGCAAACGCCACGCTTTTGCGGGTTGCCTTTCAAGGCAGGAACCGTGTTACGATATGTTTTTTTCGTGCGCCCAGAGCGCATCAGTTGGCTAATCGTTGGCATTGGTCTCGTTTCCGTGACGTGTCTGTTATGTGTTTTGGGGTCGGTTCGACGACTTTCAGGTCTTTATTGGCCAGTTTGTCATGTGATTCGAACGAATTCGAACCCTTTAGACGAAAAAAAACACAAGCTAAACAATTAACTGCTTGTGTTTCGGCACAATTTTGATCTTCAAAACTGTAGAACCAGGTCGCGTTTAAGCGGTTTAACACCGCTTACGGCCAACCCCATCCCTTGCGAGATGGCGGAAACTAACAGCTTTATGGGATTCGAGTCAAGCAAAGACTGTAAGAAAGTTATAAAAATCGTAAAGACGCGTTTAAAGCGTCAATAAACGGGTTTCAGGATATGCCCACAGACAAGTTTAACGATAAAAGAGAGCTTTCCTTATAAGAATTAGGCCCAATCCATATTGTTACAAAATAACCTTCTCCTTAAAGACATTATGCTTAATAATTAGTCTTAGGAGTCACTATGTTAGTCGTTAACGCAGGAATAGATCACCGGAGCCCCAATTTCGGCAATAATACCATGGGCAAAATAATCGAAACACAGACGGGTCCCGTTTTGTCGTTCAAAAGTGTTTTTCACCGGCAACTGGTGGGTATTACAAATTACGCTATCGATCACTTTGATGCTTCGCATTTGCGCGAAGAAGAAGTTGTTTCTTTGAACAAAAAAAGTACGGATGATCAAGAAGCTGAACACATGAAGAAATTGATCAGCAAATTGCAGCAAGAAGAACGCTTGCCGCAACAAGATGTGATTCTTGCCAATCAGGATATAGTTCCAAGCTCAATGCGCGTCGACGGAAATACGTCCTATAACCAATTCTTCGGCCTGGAAAAGTTGGATGAAAAAAAAGAGTTCATAGCCAAACTGGCGATAAGATCCTCTTATACTTTGGAAGAAAGCAGCATTGAATTGGTAGCATTAAATGTTCTTTTCGGCCGTAAAGGCGTGACAGGCATTACTCAGGTAGAAATAGATTTTCAGACAAACAAAAAGGATTTCCAAGGACGTTTCTTGTATAACCACCAAGCTAGCCCAACAAATTGTTTCATTGACGGCTATGATATGCGTGTAGATTTTAATGAAAATACGGGGTTATTCAAAAGTGCGGATACACCCAGAGAATCTATTACCCCGGAAAACATAGAAGAGAGACTTGGTTACATGAAATTTTTAGACGATGGAGCAAAAGATCTTTATGCCCTTAGCCAAAAAGTACACCGATTAGCCACACAAGAACTGCAATTCAATTTGATTTAGTTTTTGTACCAATCCCATCTATCAAACCCCGCCCTTCAAAGCGGGGTTTTTTATTGTTTCAATTTCGCGTAAAGTCAGTCATCAACAAAAGGCGCCCCCATGACCGATAAGAATCTTGACCGTTACATCGCCGAACTCTCCGAGTGGTTGCGCATTCCGTCCATCAGCGCAGATCCGGCCTTTAAGAACGACGTGCAACGCGCAGCGCAATGGCTGTCGGATCATTTGAAAAAATTGGGCGGCACAGATACGACGATCCATCCGACTAAAGGCCACCCGATCGTCACGTCCCGTTTCGGGAATGATGCAACAAAACCGACCGTGTTGGTCTATGGCCATTACGATGTGCAGCCGCCCGATCCGTTAGAGTTGTGGACGACACAGGCGTTCGAACCTGCTGTCCGCGACGGGAAAATCTATGCGCGCGGCACAGCGGATGATAAAGGCCAAGTCTTTATCCACCTTAAAGCCGTCGAAGACATGATGGCGGCAAGCGACTTGCCCTGCAACGTGATTTTCCTGATTGAAGGGGAAGAGGAATGCGGTTCAGATAATCTGATTGAATTTATCGAAGCACATAAAAACGATTTGACATGCAACGCGGTGATAATCTCGGACACCAGCATCATTGATACGGACACACCGTCATTGACGGTCGGCTTGCGCGGTTTGGCGTATACGGAATTCACATTAACGGCGGCAAACCGTGATTTGCATTCGGGCGTGTATGGTGGCAATGTCGGCAACCCGATTTCGGCTTTGTCAAAAATGATTGCAGCCTTGCATGATGATAACAACCATATCGCCATTCCGAATTTTTATGATCATGTGCGCGATTACACGCCGTCTGAGCGTGTGGCGATGAACCAGGCTCCGTTCGATGAAAGCAGTTTCAAACGCGGCATCGGCATCAACGAATTGCAGGGCGAAAAGAATTACACCTTTATGGAACGTCGCGGTATTCGCCCGTGTTTGGATGTCAACGGCATTTGGGGCGGTTATACAGGCGAAGGGGCGAAAACCGTTTTACCCGCTAAAGCCCATGCTAAAATTTCGATGCGACTTGTGCCCGGTCAGGATCATGACGTAGCTGCAAAGCAATTGATCGATTACATGCAAAGCCTGACGCCGAAAAACATGACATTAGAAGGCGTCGCGCTGCATGGCGGCCCATCGGCGGTAACAAGCACTGACAGCAAAGCGTATAAAGCGGCGATGCAAGCCCTGAAATTCGCTTGGGGCAAAGAACCTGTACCGATGTATGACGGGGCCAGCATTCCCATTGTGGCTGATCTCAACCGTATCTTGGGCGTCGAAGTCGTGATGATGGGATTCAGTTTGGATACGGATGCGATTCATTCACCCGACGAACATTTCGTGTTGTCGCATATGCCCAAAGGAATCGCGGCGATCATCGAGTTTTATCGCCAATTCGCGAAATAAATTATCAGCGATTATTATCGCGCATCGCTTGGTCGACGGCACTGATCAACGCGTCCATTTTGGCATTGTTGAGTGTGGTGTAGGCGCGCACTTGCTCGGCCGAGGTGATCAAATACAACGATTTGATGGCAAACACCAAATATAACCCCAACGTAATCAGCGCAACGCCGAAGCCCATACCGATAACGTTTTGGCCGGGATAACTGAGCGCCAACACTGCCAAACCGATGATGAACGGCGCCATCGTATAGATCGTGCCGCCTCCCCGCACCGCTCGATAGGATGCGATGTTTTTCACCTGGAACGTAAACGAATCCGTTTTGATCAGCGACGAGCTGACATACAGGTTTTTGTCTTCGAGATAAATTTTTTCGTTGGTCATGGTTGGTATCCTTTAAAATTCGTAACGGCTGCGCACACGCATCAATTTTTCACGTTCCGGATCGAAAGTATCCAATACCTCGTCAGTAATCCCCAAAGCATGTGCATTGTCGATAGCCTGATTGACCAAGCCTAGCATTTTGAGATCACCTTTTTTGACGGACATGACACTCTTATATTTGCCCAACGGTTTGCTCTTGAATAAAGGCTTTAACTTGCCTGGGTTTGTTTTTTCAAACTGGGAAAAGGCACCCGGATCACAGATGGTGACATCAGCCTTTTTCGTTGACACATTCAAAAAAAGTTGCGCGACGTCAGTCGTTGACGGCATACCGCTGAAAGTCGCTCCAGGAAAGAGACGCTGCACCAAATCGCTTGAAAGATCACCATCGATGCCCGTGAAATGAACATCTTTTTTGTTCAAGTCGGCACGAGCGTCAAAGCGGTTATCATCCGCTCGTACATAGGGATAAACAAGGCTTGCATAAACTGGATCGGAATATTCAACAAATTTTCCAGCGGACATGACCCATGGTCCATCATCACACATAGCGTCAATTCGATCAGTGTTTAAATCCTGTACTTGATTGCCCAGAACCACTTCTTTGAAAGTTACTTTGATATCTAGCGTCGCAAAAGCTTTTCGATAAAAATCGATGCCAAAACCTTTCCATTCTTTGGTATTAGGATCAATTTCGCGATAAGGAGCCCACGGCAGCACGCCACACACGATTTCGTTTTTCGCCATGACACGGTCATACGCAGAAACATTATCTTGAGCATGAGAAACGACGGGAAACAAAACCATCAATAGAAAAAATAATTTTTTCATTTTACACCTCAAGGACTTGAGTTACAAAACTAGCCTAACAAAAAACCCCGCCTTCGCAAGCGGGGTTTTGTAAAGATTTGATACGGATATTACTCCGCAGCGAGCGAGCTGGCATCCGGCAAAGCTGTTGCTTCGGCGGCTTGTGGCGGCAAGGCTTCGATGTCGCGTTCGGCGGCGATACGCTTGATCTTGTGCATATACGCACCCGTCCCGGCAGGGATCAGGCGACCGACGATAACGTTCTCTTTGAGGCCTTCCAGATTGTCGACTTTGCCGTTGACGGCTGCTTCGGTCAGGACGCGTGTCGTTTCTTGGAACGATGCCGCCGAGATGAACGAGCGCGTTTGCAACGACGCTTTGGTGATACCTTGCAGAACCGGAATCGATTTCGCAGCGATGCCGCCTTCGGCCATAGCACGGTTGTTCTCTTCGTCGAAATCCAAACGGTCGATTTGTTCGCCGACCAGGAACGTGGTGTCCCCGCCATCGACGACTTCGACTTTTTGCATCATTTGACGCACGATGACTTCGATGTGCTTGTCGTTGATCTTAACACCCTGCAGACGATATACGTCTTGGATTTCATTGATCAGGTAATCAGCCAAGGCTTCGACGCCCAAGATCGACAAGATTTCGTGCGGAACCGGTGACCCGTCGACCAAAATGTCGCCGCGTTGAACCAAGTCGCCTTCTTGTACGATGATGTGCTTGCCTTTTGGAATCAAATGCTCACGTGCATCTTCGGCTTTGCCGTCCATCGGAATGATGGCAATACGACGTTTCGATTTGTAATCCTTGCCGAATTCGACGCGACCGTCGATTTCCGCAATAATCGCCGCTTCCTTCGGACGACGCGCTTCGAACAATTCCGCAACACGGGGCAAACCGCCCGTAATGTCGCGTGTCTTGGTCGTTTCGCGCGGGATACGTGCGATGATGTCACCGGCTTTGACTGTGGTGCCGTTTTGTACCGACAAAATCGCGCCGACCGACATGTAATACACTGCTTCCAAACCCGATGGCAATTTTTGCGGATTG
>JANODM010000008.1:0-2776 GCA_031412695.1 Alphaproteobacteria bacterium | reverse complement strand
TTTTTTGTAAAGTCTACTTGCCAACCGAAATTAATTGTTGGCTGAATCACAAAATGATCATCAAACTCCAAAGTCAGATGACCATCATCTGATGGACACATAATTTCGTGCAACTTCTCGCCCGGACGTATCCCTATAATTTTGATTGAACCGGATGGGCTCATCGCTTGTGCCAAATCAATAATTTTAATTGATGGAATTTTTGGTACAAAGATCTCACCTCCGTGCATACGGCTGAAATTCTTAAGAACAAACTCTACACCTTCATCTAACGTAATCCAAAAACGAGTCATACGCGGATCGGTAATAGGTAAATCTTTTACGCCTTCATTCAAAACCTTTTCGAAAAATGGAACGACTGACCCACGGGATCCTACTACGTTACCGTATCTAACGACCGAGAAACGAGTGCGACCTTTGCCAACAACATTATTTGCAGCAACAAATAATTTATCCGATGCTAATTTTGATGCGCCATATAAATTAATCGGATTGGCTGCTTTATCAGTTGACAATGCAATTACTTTTTCAACATTTGCATCAATCGCCGCTTCAATAACGTTTTGCGCTCCATTTATATTTGTTTTAATACATTCCATCGGATTGTATTCAGCAACAGGCACGTGTTTAAGCGCTGCAGCATGAATGACAAAATCGACGTTTTTAAATGCCTGTAACAAACGTTCTTTATCTCGAACATCGCCGATGAAATAACGCATACATGGATCAGTAAAACGCTGAGCCATTTGATATTGTTTTAGCTCGTCACGGGAAAAAATTATAATCCGCTCAGGCTTATAATGCTTAAGTAGGTTTTCGGTATACTTATGTCCGAAAGAACCTGTTCCTCCTGTAATGAGAATATTTTTGCCGTCAAACATATGTTGTGATCCATGTTATTGAGATTATAGGCGAGTTGTACACCTTAAGTAGCTGGAAGCTATATTAAGCAATGGATTTAAGCAATGACAGAATAATATTTTAAAATATAATCAATAGCTTAAATAACATTCAGGTATGAGGAATTTTCAATTTGCTTATAAAATTCAATTTACAGTGCAATTGTAAGGACCTCTCATATACACCAATCCCCCCAACTTATTGAACGGCCGGGGAAAGCAATATTTTTTAACGGCCATGTCGCAAGGAATTTTTTAAAACTTTCATACAACTTGGCATCTAAATCTAAAGAATCACTTCTAACCCAGCAATACGCTTCGGCATCGTATCCGAACTTTTGCGATGGATAAAGATAAACGCATCCGAGGCATCTTTCCTCGTCCGGGCTCATAACCGTATAAGCAAATGATTTGCGTAACTGAAACTCTTTGTATGCCAACCGAGATCAATCATATCTTGCTCAAAGCTGAGATCGCAGCGCGGCCATGTTGAACTGGGTCCGAAAACATGTTGCAGATGATCAACATTTGTCATCACGGCATCGTAATCTTTGACCACATCCGTTATTTTCAAAGGCCGCACGATAAAATCGTCTGTTTGATAGCCGTTGGGAACACTAAAATCTGCGGGCAAAAAATTCGACATATCAGAATCCGTTTGTCTGGTTCCTAATTCTTTTAGCACTGAAATCGATTTATTAAAACGAAGGGATTGAGTGCTTTGCGTTCGAACTCAATCGCATTATTAACAATAAAGCCCCCAAATTGGGGGCTTTATTGTTAATGGCGGTGTGCAAAGCGCCGGGAATAAAACTTTGCACAGAGAGGCTATCACACACAGGTCCCGGCGTGAATTCCGTTTTACCGAGGGCTGGTGCGGTAGAAAGAGGGCCAAATGGCACTAACTATAAGTCATAAAACAATAAAAACAGCCGCCTGTGGACTTGATATAGCGTAAAAAACTTCCAAAACACTCGGCGGTACACGGATCTCTTTTAAGCCCACAATGGAGCCAAGACCTCAGCCTGCTGTAGAACTGTCTGAACAGCCGCATCCTGAAGATCTGGCGGATATCCATATTTTTTGAGGATCTTCTTTACCTCTATACGGAGTTTCGCGCGGGCGCTGTCACGGTGCATCCAGTCAACCGACACGTTGTTGCGTACGGAAATAACAAGCTCGGTGGCGATCACGCGGAGCTTGTCATCCCCCAACAACTGCAACGCACTGTCATTTTCCGCCAAGGCATCGTAGAAGGCGATTTCTTCCTCACTGAGGCCTTGTTCCTCGCCACGCTCACGATCCGCTTTGATGTCTTTGGCAATTTCAATCAGCTCTTCCAAAAGCTGCGCGGCGGTAATGGCATTGTTGTGATAACGACGGACAGCGGCTTCCAGCCTTTCACTGAACTTCTTAGACTGCACTACGTTCGACTTGGTACGGGATTTGATCTCGCCATTGATAAGCTTTTGCAGGGCTTCCAAAGCGAGATTGCGCTTCTTCATGCCCTGGATCTCGGCCAGAAATTCATCAGACAGGATAGAAATATCAGGCGTTTTGATGCCTGCCGCTGCCAAAATATCGACAATTTCCGTGGAAACAACAGCGCGGCTGACCATTTGTTGGACGGCCACGTCAATGTCAGCTTGGGATTTGCCCTTGCCAGGCTCACTCTTCGCTAAGGCTGCACGTACGGCCTGGAATAAGCCAACCTCATCTCGAATTTGACCTGCTTCAGGTGATGTCGCCGCCAGCGCGTATGCGCGAGACAAACCCACGACAGCGTCTGAGAATCTACGACGCACTTCCTTTTTGGCCTCTTCAGCTTGCTCTTTCGCGGCTTCACGGTGCTGCAGATCAAGAATCCACTCCAAAGC
>JANODM010000007.1:0-3596 GCA_031412695.1 Alphaproteobacteria bacterium | reverse complement strand
GCGGTTCGGCGCACGCAATCCTGAAACAACGAACCTTTGTCCCTTGTTTTGACGGGCGCAAGGGCTATGCTGGGGCTGCCTTTTCGGGCGATTCTTAACGACACAAAAGTCTTATTCTTCATGGCCCTCGCGACCCTTCTTTTTTATGTGTTTTCAGCCCTGATGCTCCTCAGCGGGGTTGTCGTTATCACGGCACGTAATGCGGTGCATTCCGTCCTGTTTTTGATTTTGGCGTTTTTCAATGCTGCCGGACTTTTCGTTCTTATGGGTGCGGAATACGTCGCCATGTTATTGGTCATTGTTTATGTCGGTGCGGTCGCCGTCTTGTTCCTGTTCGTCGTCATGATGTTGGATGTTGCCGCGATCAAACAACGCGAAAATTGGAAAAAACATGTGCCCGTCGGCTTGATCGTGGGTGCGGTATTGTTGGCTGAATTGGTGTTGGTATTCAAAACATGGTTATCGTCTGAAAATGCGATCAATAACCGTTTATTCCCTGTCGCTAATCGTGATGCATTAGGGACCGCGCAGGCTTTGGGCGATATTTTATATACGAATTACGTCTACGCGTTTCAAATTTCGGGGCTGATTTTATTGGTTGCGATGATCGGAGCCATCACCTTGTGTTTCCGCGTTCGCGGCGGTGTTCGTAAACAAAAAACACTTAACCAAGTCACGCGTCACCGCGACGAAGCCATGGGTATTGCGCGTCCTGAAACGGGCCAAGGAGTCACGCTATGATGACCGAAATCGGCTTGCCGCATATATTGATCGTGTCAGGGTGTTTGTTCACCATCGGCACATTCGGTTTGTTTTTAAACCGCAAGAACATTATCGTCATGCTTATGGCCGTCGAATTGATGCTGTTGGCCGTGAACATCAACTTTGTGGCGTTCTCATCCTTTTTGGGTGACCGCACTGGCCAGGTTTTTACTTTATTCGTTTTGTCAGTCGCCGCCGCCGAAAGCGCGATCGGTTTATCGATCCTAGTGACGTTCTTCCGTAATTTCGGTTCAATCGAAGTCGAAACCGGAAGCGAAATGAAGGGTTGATCATGAATCTTGCTTTTGCCGTTGTTTTTCTTCCTCTTCTTGCCTCTGCGATAGCAGGGTTCGGCCATCGTTTTATCGGTAAAAAAGCGGCATTAGGTATAACAGTCGCGTCGATCGTCGCGGCGGCTGTTTTTTCAACGATCTTATTTGCGTCGATCAATTTCGGCGGTACGCCGCAATTAACACCGATGTTGAAATGGATTTCGTCCGGCGATTTGCAACTGAATTGGGCCTTAAAAGTCGACTCGCTAACAGCAGTCATGCTAATTGTCGTTACTTATGTATCGGCAGTGGTGCATGTTTATTCACTTGGTTATATGCATGATGATGCCCATCAACCGCGTTTCATGAGCTATCTAAGCCTGTTTACATTTGCGATGTTGATGTTGGTAACATCGGACAATCTGCTGCAAATGTTTTTCGGTTGGGAAGGGGTCGGTCTGGCCTCTTATCTATTGATCGGTTTTTGGAATTATAAAAACTCCGCGAATACTGCTGCGATGAAAGCCTTCATCGTCAACCGCGTCGGTGATTTCGGTTTTGCCTTAGGAATTATCTTGTGTTTCTGGCTGTTCGGCAGCGTTGAATTCGATGCGATCTTTGCCAAGGCTGAAATTTTGCAGAACAATATCTTTACGTTCTGGGGATACCACGTCAACGCGATTACCTTATGCACGATTTTGTTATTCATCGGCGCGATGGGCAAATCGGCTCAATTGGGTCTGCACACTTGGCTACCTGACGCGATGGAAGGCCCGACACCTGTGTCGGCCTTGATCCATGCGGCAACAATGGTGACGGCGGGTGTTTTCATGGTCGCGCGCTTATCGCCTTTGTTTCAATATGCGCCTGATACCTTGGCGTTCATTACGGTCATGGGCGCATTGACGGCATTAAGTGCAGCCTTTATGGCGTTGACCCAGAATGATATCAAACGCGTGATTGCGTATTCGACGATGTCGCAATTAGGTTATATGTTTATGGCTTTGGGGGTCGGCGCTTATTCGGCTGCGATTTTCCACCTGACGACGCACGCGTTTTTCAAAGCTTTATTATTCTTGGGGACGGGGTCCGTCATTCACGCGCTGCATCACGAGCAAGATCTGCGCAAAATGGGTGGTGTTTGGAAAAAGATTCCGATTACCTATGCATTTATGTGGATCGGCAATTTGGCCCTAGCCGGTATTCCGTTCTTCGCAGGTTACTATTCCAAAGACATGATTTTGGAAGCCACTTATGCGTTCGGCCATGATGTCGGCACATTTGCGTACTGGTCCGGAATCGTTGCGGCGGTCATGACGGCGTTTTATTCGTGGCGTTTGTTATGGTTGGCGTTTCACGGCAAACCGCGCATGGATCATCACACCTTTGATCACGCGCATGAAGCACCGAAAATCATGTGGATGCCGTTGCTGGTTCTGGCGGCAGGTGCGATTTTAGCCGGTGTTTTGGGCCATCATCATTTCGTCGGTAACGAACGCATGGTGTTTTGGGGTAACAGCCTGGTGACGAATGAAGATGATATTATCGATAAAGCCCATCATGTTAAAACATGGGTGGCGTTATTGCCTACCATCGGCGGCGTGGCTGGGATTGCTTTTGCTATTTTCCTCTATGGCTATCGCAGAGAATGGGCGGATAAGTTCGCGCGCGTTCTGCGTCCTTTGTATCAATTATCATTGAACAAGTTCTATATCGACGAATTGTATCAAAAATTATTCGTCAATCCCGCTTGGGTTTTGGGACGTTTCTTTTCTCAAAAAGGCGACCGCGGTATTATCGACCGTTTCGGCCCTGATGGTGCAGCCAATATTAGTCAACGTGTGTCGCAACGTCTCAGCGCGCTGCAGACCGGCTTTGTCTTTAACTATGCCGCCGTCATGGTCGGTGGCGTCGTGATATTCTTGGGTTATTTGCTACGAAAGTTTTGGTCATGATGAATTGGCCCCTTTTATCGATACTGATCGGTTTGCTAGCTTTGGGCGCGGTCTTGGTTGCGTTGCTTCCTGCTAAAACGAATGATATCGCAAAAAAATTGACGCTTATTATTACGTTGGCAACGTTTGCCGTCTCTGTGTTGATGCTGTCGTATTATGAACCGACCCAAGCAGGTTTTCAGTTTATCGAAAAATACAATTGGTGGCCGTCTTTGGGATTGTCATACCATGTCGGCATTGACGGTATTTCGTTATGGTTGGTGATGTTGTCGACATTCTTGATGCCTGTATGCATCCTGTGCAGCTGGGACAGCATCACATCGCGCGTCAAAGAATATTTGGTATCGTTCTTATTGCTAGAAGTTTTCATGATCGGTGCCTTCGTCGCGCTTGACACGATTTTATTCTATGTCTTCTTCGAAGGTATTTTGATCCCGATGTTTATTCTGATCGGGGTTTGGGGCGGGCAACGTCGCGTCTACGCCGCTTTTAAATTCTTTCTCTACACGCTTCTTGGTTCCGTCTTGATGTTGGTGGCGTTGGTTGCCCTGTATTTGAAAACAGGCTCGACAGATATTACGGAACTGCTTATCGCGGATATTCCCGC
>JANODM010000006.1:0-12317 GCA_031412695.1 Alphaproteobacteria bacterium | reverse complement strand
TGGCGATTTCAGCACGTCGTGAAAATCCGCGCATGACATACGGGTTGGCCGTTGTGGAAAAAACATCGAACAAAGTCATTGGTCATGTCGAATTATCCGTCAATGATTTGGGCGATACGGAATTGAATGCGTGCATTCATCCCGATGCGCAAAACCAAGGTTTCGGCTCAGAGGCTGCGTGGGGTTTATGTTCGCATGCGTTCCAACGCGGCACACAAGCGATTACCGCCACCATTCGCGGCGATCACAAAGCGTCACGCGCTTTGTTGAAAAAATTGGGAATGAACGTCATCGGCTTTACGCCCAAAGCACCAAGTGAACCGATCCGTGAGTATTGGGCCGTCGAACGTATTCCATTTTTGGTCACGCAATATTCCGTGCAACAAAAAACGGCAGTTTCAGTCTCTTTTTAAAACGGGAATCCCCTCTCCCCTTGCGGGAGAGGGTTAGGAAGAGGGGTTATTTTAACTTCTCCCGAATGACATTATAAATCCCTTCTTTATTACTCAGTACATCGTTGTTCCAAAAACGTAAAATAACAAAACCGTTGTTTTCAAGATACTGTGTTCTTATTTTATCTTTTTCATAGCTGTGTTGACCGCCATCTATTTCAATAATCAGTCTTTTTTCAAAACACACAAAATCACAAATGTAATGATCGATAGGTTGCTGGCGTTTAAATTTATAGGCAAGCTGCTGACGGCGGACCAATGACCAAATTATTTTTTCTGCCATTGTTTGATTGCTACGCAATGCAAGAGCATAATTTTGAGTAGTTTCTGATTTTATCATACACAACCCCTCTCCCTGAATGCTGACGCATTCAGACCTCTCCCGCAAGGGGAGAGGTAAAGGACTTATTTTAATTTAAACAACCGTAACGGCCGTATCGTCTTCGTCCAGATCGTTTTCCAAGGTTTCATCAGCAGCGGCTTCTTCCTCGTCCTCGATTTCAACCTCGATATCTTCCAACTCGGGCACTTCAGTGACCTTGATATCTTTCATCGGTTTCTTCTCTTTGCGGTTCGGTGCTTGGAAGGCGATCGCAACATGCTCGGCGCAATACGGATGCGCTTGGTAAGATGGTGACCCACAATAACCGAAACCTTCGTCTTTCGGATCACCGACCGGCCAACGGCAATGACGCTCGGTCAATTCTAAAATCGAAATCACTTTGCCATCCGCTTTGGATGTTGCATTCGCCATCGCGGCCAGAGGCACGATTTCTGCAGGTTTGCCAGGCGCATTGCCCGATGGTTTGTTGACAGGGAGTTTAGGCGGCGCAGGCATCACGGCGGCGGCTGGTTTGGATGCCGCAACAGGTGTTTTGGCGACAGCGGCAACGGGCTTAGCGACCGGAGCAGGAGCCACTTTTTTAGCCACAGGCGCAGCAACTGGCTTTTTGACAACTTTTTTGATGGGCGACGGACGACCTGACAGACCCAAGCGGTGGGCTTTGCCAATCACGGCGTTGCGCGTGACGCCGCCTAATTTCTCAGCGATTTCCGAGGCACTTTTGCCCTGTTGCCACATTTTTTTCAATGTAGAGATGCGTTCGTCGGTCCAGCTCACGGAGGCTCCTTGCCATTTTACACAATAATTTGAATCATTAAGAAGGCTTAAGCCTCTGTCAATTAATAATCAGTAGGCTAGGATGCTACGACTTCCACCTTTGTCAAGCTCCCTTTCAGGCTTTTGTCACATCATGACCGACTCTCTTGCGCCTTCTCTGCCGGTTAAGACCGCAGAAAACACTCCGTCGACAAGAAAAGAATGGACGATACGCCCCGGCGTGGTCGATTACGAAGATCCGTTGCTGTCATGTTTGGCCCAGTTGACGACGATTTTAGAAAAACCGATTTCACGTCAGGCCCTCAAAGCAGGTTTGCCGAATGCCGATGTGCGCTTCTCACCTGAACTGTGCGTGCGCGCGGCCGAACGTTCGGGTTTCAGCGCCAAGATCGTCAAACGTGCCGATTTATTGCGCATCACGCCGTTGGTGATGCCTACGATTTTGTTGCTCAAAGATTCGAACGCCGTCGTCTTGTTGAAAGTCAATCGCAAAGAAGGCACTGCCGATATTGTCGCCGCCGAAGCGGCAGGCGGAAAAATCACCGTGCCGTTGCGCGAGTTGATGGAAGAATATATGGGCTATGCGATTTTCATCAAAGCGCGCTTCAGCTTTGACTCGCGGTCGCGCTATGACGAAAGCAAATATAACGAGAATTGGTTCTGGGGCACGCTGAAACGGTTTTTGCCGGTTTACCGACATGTTTTCTTAGCGACGTTTTTGTTGAACTTGTTCGGTCTTGCTACACCCATCTTTACGATGAACGTCTATGACCGTGTCGTACCAAACGCAGCCCTTGAAACATTATGGGTCCTGGCCCTAGGCGTTGTCATCGTGTTCGTGATCGAATTCATCTTGCGCAATTTGCGCAGCTATTTCGTCGATGTCGCAGGTAAAAACGCCGATATCATCATCGCCAGCCAGTTGCTGGAACGCGTCATGTCAATGCGTATGGACAAGAAACCGGAATCAACCGGATCGATGGCCAACAACCTCAAAGAATTTGAGTCGCTGCGTGACTTTTTCACATCAGGCACATTCGTGTTACTAGTCGATCTGCCGTTTATTTTCATCTTCGTCGGGGTTATGTTTTTGATCGGCGGACCGCTTGCGCTTATTCCGCTGATTACAATTCCGCTGGTATGTTTAGTAAGCTGGATGTTGCAAGCACCGATGAAGCGCGTCATTGACCGCACCACCGCTGAAAGCAATCAAAAGCATGCCATGCTAGTCGAGGCGTTGGCAGGTTTGGACACGATTAAAACTTCAGGCGCACAAAGCCGCGTTCAGGGACGTTGGGAACGCTTGGTAGGTATTACGGCTGAAACCAGTGGTAAAGCGCGAGCTTTGGCGACATTCGGACAAACGACCGTGTCATTTTTAATTCAAATGACGACCGTCGTTATGGTTTTGTTCGGCGTTCACATGATGATCGAAAAAGAACTGACGATGGGGGCATTGGTCGGTATGACATTACTGACAGGCCGCGCATTAGGCCCTCTTGCAACCGTGTCCGGCTTGTTGATGAAATATCAGCAATCACGTGCAGCATTAGAGGCTTTGCATCAATTGATGGACAGCCCGACAGAACGACCAGCAGGCAAAGCGTTTCATCACACGCCTGAATTGCAAGGCCAGATTGAATTTCAAAACGTCAGCTTCAGCTATCCGGGTCAGACAGAAAAAGCGTTGGACAATGTATCCTTTGTCATTCGTCCCGGTGAACGTGTCGCGCTATTGGGCCGCATCGGTTCAGGCAAAACAACAATCGGCCGCATGATCATGAAATTATATGAGGCGACCGAAGGCTCGATTTTGTTGGACGGTATCGATATCGGACAAATCGACCCTGCAGATATTCGCCGTCATATCGGGTATGTCGGCCAGGATAATTATTTATTCTATGGATCGATCCGCGACAATATTTCCTATGGCGCGCCGCATGTCGACGATAACGCGATCCAAGTCGCTGCCCATTTTGCGGGCGTGATGGATTTCGTGCGCGGACATGCGCATGGTTTGGATTTACAAGTCGGCGAACGCGGAAACTCACTGTCGGGCGGTCAACGTCAATCGGTTGCCATTGCACGCGCGCTTGTCGGTAACCCGCCCATTTTAATGATGGACGAGCCGACCAGCAATATGGACCAAGGGTCCGAACAACGCTTTCAGCAACGTATCGGTGCTTATCGCGGCCTAAAAACACTGATCTGCGTCACGCATCGTGGATCGATGTTACATGTCGCGGACCGTGTCATCGTATTGGATAACGGACGTGTCGTCGCCGACGGACCCAAAGATCAAATCTTGGCGTCGTTAGCGCAAGGCGAAGTCAAAAAAGGATAAGACATCATGTTTTCGTGGCAAAAAATAAAAGCTGTTCTTGATCCGGGTGTCGAACACGACATGCGCGAAGACATTGCGTATATGCCTGATGTCGAAGCCGCAATCCGCAACTCGGGTGCAAAATTCGCGTATATGTTATCGATCATCACCGCTGTTAGTTTGACGATTTTTATCGTCTGGGCGTGGCTTGCGGTGTTGGACGAAGTCACCAAAGCCGATGCGCAAATCATCCCATCCAGCAAAGTGCAATTGATCCAAAGTTTGGACGGCGGTATTGTTGAGGATATTTTGGTCAAAGAAGGCGACATCGTCGAAAAAGATCAGATCTTGCTTAAGATCGACACGACAACTGCCGAGACCAATTTAAAAGAGCGCGAAGCACGTTACAATTTCTTGCAAGGGATGGTCACGCGCTTGCAAGCCGAAATTGACGGCACGGAATTGAAATTCCCTGAAGCATTGCAGAAAAAAGCACCGCAAGTCATTACCGAACAAGTCAACCAATTCAACTTGCGCCGCAACCAACAAGCCGCCGAATTATCTGTATTGGAAAGCCAAGTGATGCAGCGCAGCCAAGAGGTCAAAGAAATGGGTGCGCGCCTGAGCCAATTGCGCGCCAACCTTGCATTAAAGCAACAAGAATTGGACATGCGCCGTCCTCTGGTGGAACAAGGTGCCATGTCCAAAGTTGAATTGTTGCGTATCGAAGGCGAAGTCACGGATTTACGCGGAGAATTGAACACAATTCAAACCGCTGTGCCGCGTGCGCAATCTGCCGCCCGCGAAGCGCAACAACATATCAGTGAAACGCGCGCCAGAATAAAAGCTGAAGCGCAGCAAGAGATGGGTGCCGCCAAAGCGGAGATGGATTCATTGACGCAGACCTTGATCGGCGGCGAACAGAAAGTTGCGAAAACACAAATGAAATCGCCTGTGCGCGGTACGGTCAAGCAATTAAAAATCAACACTGTCGGCGGCGTCATCAAGCCCGGTGAAGACGTCATGGAAATCGTCCCTTTGGGCGATACACTGTTAATCGAAGCCAAAGTCCCACCGAAAGATATTGCGTTCATTCGCCCGGGCCAAGAAGCCAACGTCAAGATCACGGCCTATGACTCATCCGTCTATGGCGGATTAAAAGGCATCGTCGAAGGTATTTCCGCAGATACGATCATGAACGAAAAAGGCGACAGTTTTTACCGTGTGACGATCCGCACCCAAGAAAACGTGCTGATGCACAAAGGCAAACCTCTTCCCCTTATCCCCGGGATGACGGCAAACGTGCAAATTTTAACAGGTAAAAAATCGGTTTTGGATTATTTGCTCAAGCCGATCATGAAAGCACGTCAAGACGCTTTGCGCGAAAGATAAATTACGCAATCCGTTTTTTGAAATCGGACGTATCAGCCATGATCTCTTCCAAGATCGGCGTGACGTTCCAAAATTCTTTCAGGTCGCGATACTGTTTGACCGCATGTGGCAAAGGTTTGTCAGAAATCTTTTTGGCACGGATCAATAAATTGCGCGCCGTATGTTCGGTCGTTACATATTGTATGACATCGGTTTTATATCCCATGATTTCCAAGATCAACGCGCGGAAACTGTCGGTCAAGATATCGGCCTGACGTTCACGCAAAATCCCATGTTTCATGACTCCTTTGAAACCGTCACGTGATTCCACGTCTTTTAACCGCACTTGCAAATTATGATGACAGCACGGCACCGACAGAATAAATCCGGATTGCCAAATGATGCCTTTCATCAACGCTTCATCGGTTGCTGTATCGCACGCATGCAACGCCAAGGTGATGGTGGGTGGCGTCTCGGGCGTAAAGCCCGCAATATTGCTGAATTCAAAATCGATACCGCCCCAGTTTAAATCTTTGGCTCGCGCGTTATTCTTTTCGATCAATTCGGGATTGATGTCGATGCCGCGAACGACGGTTTCTTTGCCCAAAATATTTTTAAAATAATGATACATTGCAAACGTCAAATAAGCATCGCCCGAACCGCAATCGACAACGGACACGGCGTTGTTCCATTCTTTCCAATCTTGCATTTTGTCGACGATGTTGACGAATTCGTTGATCTGTTTGAATTTGCCTTGCATCGACGGTTTGATGTTGCCGTTTGCATCATTCAATCCCAACGCAGTCAAATACGCATCTTCACTATCGGGTTGGATCAGACGTTTTTTCTTTTTGTCATGTGACAAATCAGCAGGCTTGGTATTCGATTCTTTGTGCTTCTTGACCAGCAAAGCACCCTTTTTGGTGATCTGGATTTGCACGCCTTCGTTTTCGTGACGCACGTATATGCTTTTAAAGCCTGCCTGGGCGATCGTGCTTAACTCGCGCCTGGTATCGGCGGGCGAGTAATTTTTGGCAATGCCTTTGACGTTGTCGTAATAGTTAAACTGGAACATCGCCACATTTTTGATCAAAACCGGTTTGACGGTGATCTTGTTCCACTCATTTTCCAGGCCTGAACGGTTAATGCCGCTGAAGGTCGCCATCAGAAAGGTATTGTTTCCGATGATATGGTCGTTTAAAAGGGTCGCCAGTTCCGTCATGCAGCCTCTTTAGCACATGCTTTGCCCCGAATTACAGACTATTCACAACACTTTATATATGTATTTATTCCTATTATAGGAATAAATGTTCCACGTGAAACATCGAATAATCGGGCCTATTTTGCTTGACTCTGTGCCACCTTTCCCGTAAATATGCCCAACTTATGAAGATTCCAAGATTTTAAGGAGGCCCTCGATGGCTCGTAAATGTGTAATTTCAGGCAAAGGCGTCATGACCGGAAACAATGTTTCCCACGCTAATAACAAAACGCGCCGCCGTTTCTTGCCTAACCTGCAAAGCGCCACGCTGTACAGCGAAGCCTTGGGTCGCGGCATCCAAGTTCGTATCACGGCTGCGGCACTGCGCACGATCGAGCACAAAGGCGGTTTCGACAAATATCTGGCCGAGACGGCAAAAACCAAATTGCCAACCACCGAATTGCGCGCAATGAAAAAGCAATTGACTGCGAAACAAGCCGCAACAACAACAGCCAAAGCCGCTTAATCTGCTTTCGCGATAAAGAATTCAGACCCCGGCCCGTGCCGGGGTTTATTTTTGAAGAATAGACATGGCCACCATTTATCCAAATTTCAAATTCGACATTCTCTATAACGACCCAAATTCGATGGCGCGATTGGGTGAAATTCATACGCCTCACGGTGTGGTGCAAACCCCAAATTTCATTTTTTGCGGTACGCGTGCGACCGTCAAAACCATGACCCCTGCCGATTTGGTGACATGCGGCGCACAAATTATTTTATCAAACACCTATCATTTGATGATTCAGCCCGGTGCCGATCTGGTTGAAAAAATGGGCGGCCTGCATAAATTTACAGGCTGGAACGGTCCGATGCTGACGGACAGCGGAGGATACCAAGTGTTCGCTATGCAACATGGGTCCGTGTCCGAAGATACAACCGGCGTGAAACGCACGACGACCAAGCAATCCTTGCTTAAAATCACGGAAGAAGGTGCTTATTTCCGCAGTTACAAAGACGGCAAAGAATTGTTTTTGTCTCCTGAAATCGCGATGGATATTCAGCGCAAATTGGGTGCTGATCTGATCGTGCAATTCGACGAATGCACGGCATATCAAGATTCAAAAGAATATTCCGCGCTTGGCGTTGAACGGTCGATGCGCTGGGGCGATCGGTCCTTGGCGGAATTCGATCGCACCGCGAACGGCAAGCAAGCTGTTTACGGCGTTATCCAAGGTGCGCATTTCCAAGATCTGCGTGAAATGTCGACCGACTACGTCAATGACCGCGATTTTTTCGGTGTCGCTATCGGCGGATCGATGGGCAAAGGCCCGGAAGATTTGGATATGGTGACGCAGTGGTGCACGACACGCGCGCGACCCGACCGTCCCCGCCATTTGTTAGGGTATGGCTTGGTACGAGATGTATTTGCTGCAGTCAAACTCGGTGTCGACACCTTAGATTGCGTGCACCCTACCCGTCTGGCACGGCATGGCTCCGCCATTGTCAAAGGCGCGAAAGGTGAACGCATCAATCTATTGAATGCAAAATATAAAGACGATCCGAACCCGATCGACCCCAGTTGCACCTGTTACGGCGAACAGTTTTCCCGTGCCTATATCCATCATTTGCTGAAATCTAGCGAGTCGGTAGCCGTGCAATTACTGACGATTCACAATGTTCGCACGATGATGCGGCTGGTCGAAGAAATTCGCGCCGCCATCAAGAGTGGAACGTTAAACGCGTTGGAAAAAGAATGGTTGCCGGGTTAATCGTTGCTGTAAACCGCAGCGATATGCCCGCGCAAATTATAATCCGACGCCATAACCTCGCCGTACGCACCCGTACTGTAAATTGCGACCAAATCGCCACGTTGCGTTTCGGGCAACGATAAATCTTTGGAAAAAACATCCGTTGATTCACAAATCGGCCCCACGATGTCATAGCTGATTTTTTTCTCGCTGCTGGATGTCAGATTTTCAATCTTGTGATACGCCTGATATAACATGGGGCGGATCAATTCCGTCATCCCCGCATCCAAAATTGCAAAATTCTTTTTGATACCATTTTTGATATATAAAACGCGTGAAATTAAAGCGCCGCTTTGCGCAACCAAGGCACGACCCAATTCGAAATGAACGTGTTGATACGATTTGACACGCAGATTTTCATGGAAAATCTTGAAATAATCGGCGAACGCAGGGATTGGATTATCCTGCGGATGTTTATAATCGATGCCCAAACCGCCGCCGACATTTAAAATCGTAATCATGATACCTTGGCTTTCGAACCAGTCAGCAATACCATTCACCGCGTCACATAGCTCGCGAAATACAGACAAATCCAAGATTTGCGAACCGACATGAAAATGAATTCCGGTCATTTTGACGTTCGAACATTTTTTCAATACATCGACGCAACCAGGCAATTCGCTTTGATTGATGCCGAATTTATTTTCATCCAAACCTGTCGTAATATTGTAATGCGTTTTAGCGTCGACATTCGGGTTGATCCGCAAGGCAATCGTAGCGGTTTTACCTGTTTTTTTCGCTAAAGCATCGATGACTTGCAATTCCTGCACGGATTCAACGTTGAAACAAAAAATATCCAAGGCTAACGCTTCGATAATTTCTTTGTCTGATTTTCCAACACCCGCGAACACAACGCGATCGGCTGGAAATCCCATCTCCACCGCTTTTTTGACTTCATTGCCACTCACGCAATCGGCACCGAAACCGTGTTTCGAAATGACACTTAATACGCGCGGGTTGAAATTCGCTTTCATCGCGTAATGAACGTGGAAACCGTAACGGTCGGCCTCCGTTTTGCACGCCTTTAACGTCGCCTCAAGCAAGTCAAGGTCGTAATAATAAAAAGGCGTTTCAAGCGACTGAAAACGGGTGATTTGGGCGGGGGTCAATACGGTCATAAGCGTACTTTATCATCCGATCTTGAAAATCCTAGTGATTTGTTGGGTACAACACCCCTGGAAACCCCTATGATTTCCGCCTAAACTGGCACCTTAAAACCCCTGAAGGATTACTGATTCCATGACCCAAGAGCTGATCGACCACGCTTTGCCCGACGATAACATCGTTCGCCATGCTAAAATCAACAATCTTGGGTATTTCAAGTGCCGCGGCATCAATCCCTATCCGTCCAAATTTTCACCCAGTCACAAAGCCGTTGCGTTGATCGAGAAATATGCTGGTCTTGCCGACGGTGCCGTTACCGAAGATCATGTCATGGTCGCAGGCCGCATTACGGCCTACCGCAATTCAGGCATGTTTATCGATTTGGAAGACGTGACTGGGAAAATTCAAATTTTCTGCCATAAACAGGATTTAGACGCACAAGCGCTCGAAGATATCGCGCATTTGGATTTAGGCGACATTATCGGTGTTGATGGGTATGTGCGCCGTACGCCGCGTTCGGAACTGACGATTAATGCAAAAAAAGTCACCATATTGTCAAAATCGTTGCAGCCGATGCCTGATAAGCACCATGGTTTGACGGATGTCGAACAACGCTATCGTCAACGTTATGCGGACATGATCGCCAACGAAGACGTGCGCGACACGTTTCGCAAACGCAGCCGCATCATCACGGCCATTCGCAATTTGCTGGACAGCAAAAATTTTCTTGAAGTCGAAACGCCGATTTTGCATGTCATTCCGTCAGGCGCAACGGCACGTCCGTTTAAAACGCATCATAACGCGTTGGACATGGAATTGTTTTTGCGTATCGCACCTGAACTTTACCTGAAACGCTTGATCGTTGGCGGCTTGGCAGACGGCGTGTACGAGATCAACCGCAACTTCCGCAACGAAGGCACATCGGTCAAACATAATCCTGAATTCACGATGATGGAACTCTATGTGACCTATTCCGATTTTAATGACATCATGGATATCACTGAAGAAATCATTTCACAGGCCGCGTTTGCTGCGAACGGATCGATGAAGGTCATGTTCGGTGATAAGGAAATCGATTTCACTCCGCCCTGGCCGCGCAAGCGAATGGTCGATTTGATCAAAGATCAATGCGGTGTTGATTTGATGGCGATTAAAACCGATGACGAAGCGCGTAAGATCGCCAAAGAACATAAATTACCGGTCGAAAGCTTTATGCGCTGGGGCGAAGTCGTCGAATTGTTTTTCGGTGAAAAAATCGAGCCAACCATCTCGCAACCCATCCACGTCACGGGCCATCCCAAAGACACAAGTCCATTGGCAAAATCGGATCCAAACGAGTCGCGCTTGACCGAGCGTTTTGAATCGTTCTGCAATCAATGGGAAATCGGCAACGGATTTTCAGAATTGAATGATCCGATCGATCAGTACCAACGTTTTCTGGATCAAGTAAAAAATCGCGATGCCGGAAATGATGAAGCTCCGCCCATGGACGAAGATTTTGTCCGCGCATTGGAATACGGCATGCCGCCGACAGGAGGCTTAGGGATTGGTATCGATCGTCTAGTGATGCTGCTGACAGGCAGCCCAAGTATTCGTGACGTCATCGCCTTTCCGACAATGCGCCCTGAATATGTACAAAAATCGGAAGAATAATGGCAATAAAAAAAGATCATCATTTCGGATTTGAAACCGTCGGTGCCGACGAAAAAACGGCGCGTGTTGGCGAAGTATTCGCGCGTGTTGCCGCTAAATACGATGTCATGAATGATTTCATGTCGATGGGCGTACACCTTTTGTGGAAGCGTGCCTTTGTCCGCCGCGTGGCGCCAAAGAAAAACTATACGATCTTGGATGTCGCAGGTGGCACAGGTGATATTTCATTCCTGATATATGACGCATCTCAAGCCGATATCACCGTTAGCGATATTAACCCGGAAATGCTGAAAGTCGGGCAATCCCGCGCTGCGGATCGCGGTTTAGTCGGCAAACTAAAATGGGCGGAGGCGAATGCCGAAACTCTCCCGTTCGAAGATAATTCATTCGATCGTTATACGATTGCCTTCGGTTTGCGCAACGTGACACATATCGATCAAGCCTTGAGCGAGGCTTATCGCGTTTTAAAACCAGGCGGTAAGTTTTTCTGTTTGGAATTTTCCAAGCCAGCCTATGAACCGTTGCGTAAACTCTATGATGCGTATTCATTCAATATTATTCCTGCTTTGGGAGGCATGGTCGCGAATGACCGTGACAGTTATCAATATTTGGTCGAGTCCATTCGACAATTTCCGCATCAGCAAGGGTTGAAAATCAAACTGCAAAACGCCGGATTTAAAAACGTAACATTCGAAAATCTTTCAGGCGGCATCGCCGCTATTCACATAGGGGTGAAAATATGAACCAAACCGTCAAAATAAACATCAAAACCTTGCCGCATTACGACGGTTTGCCAAACCCTTCTTATGCGACGACGCAATCGGCAGGTATGGATTTAGTCGCAGCCATCAATGAGCCGATTACCTTGCAACCGATGGAACGCAAAGCGATCCCGACGGGCATATCGATTGCGTTACCTCAAGGTTTCGAAGCACAAGTGCGTCCGCGCTCGGGCCTTGCGATCAAAAACGGTCTCACCATGATCAATTCGCCGGGTACGATCGATGCAGATTATCGCGGTGAAGTTGCTGCCCTCCTCATAAACTTAGGTCACGAGTCTTTTACGGTCGAACGCGGTATGCGCATCGCTCAGATGATTATTTCGAAACATGAAACGGCAGCATGGAATGTTGTCACCGAATTGGATGAAACGGCTCGTGGTACGGGCGGTTTCGGCTCGACAGGCACGAAAGTCGCATAGATGGCCACACAGGGCGCCCTACAATTAATCGCTGATGAGCTGCAACAGCCGGTCTTGACGCCGATGATGCAGCAATACACG
>JANODM010000005.1:0-4443 GCA_031412695.1 Alphaproteobacteria bacterium | reverse complement strand
CGATATCCGTCGCGTTGTACAGGGTTTTGAATGGTTTCCATCGGGGGCTCTTTGCCGACCCATTTCAAGCGTTCGGCCGTGCTGGCGCAAGCGGTCAAGCTTAGAATAAATGAAACGCTGAGTAAGATTTGGGTGCAAGCTCTGATATTCATGATCGTCTCCATCTGTCCTTAAGCCGTTTATATGGTGTTCAATCGGACTTCGGCTTGTTGCGGTCCGGTGATTTTTGCTTCGAATGGTTTTTTGCTGGCGGTATTTTCCAACATAACTGTCTGGCCTTTTACGCCGTTGTCCAATGCACGCGCTTTCGTCGTTAGGCGCACGGGGCCGTTTTGGTAAAAGACGGTGATCATCTCGTTGCGCTTGACCAACAAAGGCGGCGTAACATCATTTTGTGCGATCACTTGGCCTGCTGGCAGTGTGCGTTTAGCCGTCATACCGATCATTTCTTCCGACGATTCAAACGCTCCGCTGCGCAACTCTTTTTTCGGGACGGATATCAACGTGACGTCTTCGGCATGAATGATCGTGTTCGGCATCACCGTGCGGCGCAGCACGGGTACGGCGATCATCGGGGTCGCATTGCCTTTGACGATCAACTCACGCAACACATTGTCTTCTCGTGAAATCGTAACGCGTGCCGTAAATTTTTCCGATTGTGGATCGAATACCGCATCTGAAACCGATATCTCAGGTTGTTCAAGCCCTGGAAAAATCAAGGGCTGATTGACATTCGTGACCTGAAAGGATGCGTCGTCACTGACATCTTTTTTGATCGAACTATTGTTTAAAGCTTCGGCAATCTTTGTAGCATCAATTGCGGTGGCATTATGTTGTAACGATACGGTGATCTCATCGGCCGGTTCCTGCCATTCCAAGCGAAATGTCTGTGCAACACGTTGCAGATCGGCTTTGGATAAAGTCAGTGTTTCACCGACTTTCGGTACGGGGGCCAGCACAAATTTTGCATGACGACCCGCATTGGTGAAAATATCACCCACTGTAACCGAATTGCCGTCGATCAGCGTTTTGCCGGTAAGGACGCTGTCGGCTGCGTGGACACCCGTCGCCGTTCCTACCACAAGACTAAGTCCGATCAGAAAATCACGTAACATTGTCGTCTATCCTTTTATTATCGCATGTTGCTGATCGTGCCCAACATCTCGTCGCTGGTCTGGATCACTTTTGAATTCATTTCATAGGCGCGTTGAGCTGTAATCATTTTTGTCATTTCATTGACGATGTTGACGTTCGACAATTCCAACGCTCCTTGCTCGATGGCACCAAAGCCGTCTTCGCTTGGGATGCCTTCGTTTGGTGTGCCTGATGCATCCGTTTGCAGATACATGTTTTTGCCGATGGCTTCTAAGCCTGATGGGTTGACGAAACGGACCGTATTCAATTGACCGATATTTTGTTCGGCTGTTTGACCGTCGATTTTGACCCATACCGCGCCATTGGCGTTGACGGTGACTTTGGTCGCATCTTGTGGAATTGTCAGACCCGGATTGACTTGATAACCTTCTTTGGTAACCATCAAACCATCACCGTTGACGCCGAACGTACCGTCACGCGTATAGGCAATTGTGCCATCCGGCATTTGAATTTGAAAAAATCCATCGCCATTGACCGCTAAATCCAATTGGTTGTCGGTAATATCCATGGCCCCTTGGCCGTGGATGCGGGATACGGCGTCCAAGCGAACACCAGAACCCAATTGCAAACCGCTTGGCAAAACCGTGTTGCTGTCAGACGAGCTGGCGCCGGGGCGTTTCAAGTTTTGATACAACAAATCCTGGAATTCAGGACGCTGGCGTTTATAGCCTGTCGTATTCATGTTGGCGATGTTGTTCGAGATCGTCTCGACGTTCATCTGCTGGGCGTACATACCGGTGGCACCGATGGAAAGAGCTCTCATTGTTTGTCTCCTTAGGCGACGTTGCGCGCAATGTCATTGCGCAATTGTAAGATCGTATTTTGAATCGAGCGGCAGCTGGCTGGGTGAAACGTCAAGACCAACGCTTTGAGATTGGTAACGGCTTTGTCCGTTTTTGTTTCTGTGTTTTGTTTTTTATTTTTTTTCATTGTCTGTCTTTCTTAGAGGCGGCTGAAGCGTTGAATCATCGACGTTTGCATATCATGATCACTTTGCAAAACGCGTGCCATGGATTGGTATTTGCGCATAATCTCGATCATATCGGTCATTTCAGTTACCGCATTGACGTTAGATCCTTCGATCATGCCTTGACGAACAGTCGTTGTAGGGTCAGGAATTCCTGAGCCTCCTTCGAAAAGGCTGTTGCCGATTGGCTTAAGTTGTTGCGGGTCGGCAAAGCGGACGATTTTAAGGCGACCTAACTGGCCTTGATCCGTTGAAATCGTACCGTTCTCGGCAATAATGACATCGCGGGATCCGGCAGGGATGGTAATCGGCTTGCCGCCGGTATCAGCCATCAGCTGGCCTGAACTGTTCACCAACTGGCCCAAATTATTGACGTTCATGTTACCGTTGCGCGTGTATTTCTCGCCTTCGGGTGTTTGCACGACTAGAAAGCCATTGCCTTGTAGGGCGACATCAAACGTGTTGCCGGTTTGCTGAATCGGGCCGGGCTGATAATTACGATAATTGCCGTAGTCCATGACCATCGAAAGCGGCTTTTGTTTTGGCGCATTGACGATGTGTTCGTTGAACAGCATATGGCTGGATTTATAGCCGCTGGTATCGACGTTAGCGATATTGTTGGCCACTTGGTCCATCTTGCGCCCAAGAGCGACTTGATAGGATAGGGCGACATAACCTGTATTTTCCATCTTCTTTTCCCTCTGGTTGGGGTCTTACGAACAGTTAATTGCAAGAAACGTGCCAAAGGCAAAAGGTGTATAAAGAGGACATAAATATGGATTTATTGTAACCAGTTAATGGACCCGAAAAACTTGTTTTGGGACCAAAATATCCTGACAACCCTTTGAATTTTTTATTTTTTTGACATTAACACAATAGTATGTTACGACTTTTGTATGATCCTAAAAATTAAACAACCTACCGAGCAGCCTAAGAAAAAAGGCAAAGCTACGGAACTCAGTGAAAAGATCGCCGAACGCCTTCTGGCGCTGCGCAGCCGTTACGGCTTGACCCAACGCGCCATGGCCGAAAAAATCGACGTAACGTTCCAGCAATACCAAAAATACGAGAAGGCGAAGGATCGCTTGTCTTTGGAACGCGCCTTGGTTTTATGCCGACAACTCGAAATTCCGCTTAGCGTCTTCAGCGATGACGCAGGTAATGCATCAGGTTTTGCCGAAACCGATCAGGCTTCATTCGGTACTGCCCCTAAGATGACCCCGAAAGCTCGGGCCGAAGAGGACGAATTATTGATCCTATTCCGCAGCGTTACCAAGAAATCACGCAAAGACTTTATGGCGATGGCGCAACAAACCGCCAAGCTATTGTCAGCTAAAAATTAAGGCTCTACTGTCACGGGATAGACCCTGTGCCATAGAAAGCTTTACGTATGTCAAAACATTATTTATTCGCCAGCGAATCCGTTGCCGAGGGCCATCCCGATAAAGTCTGCGATCAATTATCTGACGCCATCTTGGATGCCTATCTAACGCATGATCCCGAACAACGTGTCGCCATTGAATGTCTGGCAACGACGAATTTTGTCGTTGTTGCAGGTGAAGTCAAAGGTAAAACGCATCTGGATAAGAAACAAATCGACGCGTTGGTGCGTAAAACCGTTGAACATATCGGCTACAAGCAAACAGGGATTGATTGGCAAACTTTGACGGTTGAAAACCGTATTCACGAACAATCCGCCGATATCGCGATGGGTGTTGATGCAGGCGACCGCGTGTCCGAAGGGGCGGGCGATCAAGGCATGATGTTCGGCTATGCGTGTAAAGAGACGCCAGTATTGATGCCTGCACCGATTTTCTATGCGCACCAAATCATGAAAGCTTTAGCCGATGATCGCAAAGCGGGAATTTTGGATATGCTGGGGCCTGATGCGAAAACTCAAATCTCTGTCCGCTATGAAAATAATATCCCAGTCGCGACGCATTCCATTGTCGTCTCGACGCAACATCGTGCGGGTGTATCCCAGGCCGATATTCGGGCCATCGTGCGCCCTTATGTTGAAAAAATTCTGCCCCAAGGATGGATGTGCCCAGAGGATCGTTTTTTCGTCAATCCGACGGGGCAATTCATTATTGGGGGACCTGACGGCGATACCGGTTTGACGGGACGTAAAATCATCGTTGATACCTATGGCGGTGCGGCACCGCATGGGGGCGGGGCATTCTCGGGCAAAGATCCGACCAAGGTGGATCGCTCAGCTGCCTATGCTGCGCGTTATATTGCGAAAAACATCGTCGCTGCCGGCCTTGCGGATCGTTGTACGTTTCAGGTCGCGTATGCAATCGGCGTTGCGGAACCCGTAT
>JANODM010000004.1:0-2356 GCA_031412695.1 Alphaproteobacteria bacterium | reverse complement strand
CTATCAAACAAGCTTTGCTGCAAAAAAAACAAGCTTTGATCTTGGTTCCTGAAATCGCGTTGACGACGCAGTTTTTGCAACGTTTTACGCAACGTTTTGGGATAGCACCCGTCGCGTGGCATTCGCATTTGACCCCTGCGCAACGTCGTCGCAATCTCAAAGCCATCGTCCACGGTCAAGCACAAGTGATTTTGGGCGCGCGTTCCGCATTATTTTTGCCTTACACGGATTTAGGTCTGATCGTCATCGATGAAGAACACGATAGTTCCTATAAACAAGAAGAGGGCGTTTTTTATAATGCCCGCGATCTGGCGATCAAACGCGCGCATATCGACAGTTTCCCCGTCATGCTGGTGTCGGCGACACCATCCTTGGAAACCTATCATAATGCCGAAACAGGTCGTTATAAATGGGTGAAACTGCCTGCGCGTTATGCCGAGGCGCAAATGCCCGATGTCACCGTCATTGACATGCGTAAAGAAAAAATGCGCGCAACACAGTTTTTATCTCCGCAGCTTGTTGCCGATATCAAGCAGACGTTGGAAAAAGGCGAGCAGGTCATGCTCTACTTGAATCGCCGCGGTTACGCACCGCTGACCTTGTGCCGTACATGCGGTCATCGCATCGAATGCCCGCGTTGCTCGGCATGGATGGTTCAGCACCGCTTGAACGCAGCCTTGATGTGTCATCACTGCGGCTGGAATATGGCGGCTCCGAAAAAATGCCCGCATTGCAGTGCGGAAAACAGTCTGGTGCCGTGCGGTCCGGGTGTTGAACGCATCGAAGATGAAGTCAAAGCCGCATTTCCGGATAAACGCATCGCCGTGTTGTCCAGTGACACACACAAAACGATGGCGACATTAAGTGACGTCCTAGACAAAATTCAAAACAAAGAAATCGATATCGTGATCGGCACGCAAATCATCGCCAAGGGTCATCACTTCCCGATGCTGACACTGGTTGGTGTCGTCGATGCGGATTTGGGTTTAGGCGGTGGTGATTTACGGGCAGGGGAGCGTACGTTCCAAGTTCTGCATCAAGTCGCAGGTCGTGCAGGTCGTGGCGAACGCCCTGGTCATGTATTGCTGCAAAGTTTTATGCCGGAACATCGCGTCATTCAAACGCTTGCAGCAGGTGATCGTGACGCGTTTTTAAATATTGAAGCACAAGAGCGCATTCAGGCAGGCATGCCGCCTGCCGGTCGCTTAGCAGGGATCATCATCAGTTCGAAACGACAACAAGACGCGCAGCGTTTTGCCGAAGACTTGGTGAAATCCGCACCGACCGTCAAAGATATTCGTATCTTGGGTCCAGCCCAAGCACCGATTTTCAAATTGCGTTTGCAATACCGTTACCGTTTGCTGGTGAAGACGGGTAAAGAACTAAATATTCAAAAATACATCACGGATTGGCTGGCCAGCGTTCGCGCACCTGGCGGTGTCCGCGTCCAAGTCGATATCGACCCGTATAGTTTTATGTAGGCTTCATCTTGTTGTAAGTAGCCTTCAAGCTTTTCACCAATTGATCTTGCGGATCCGAAGAAACGACGTGCGCGCCTTCTGCCTTTGCAAAATCCAAAGCTTCCGGGGTGTGATCGATATAAATCGTATCCTGCGGTTTCACGTTTACAGAAGTTGTAAGATGTAAATAATAATCAGGCTGCAAACTATGCATTCCTCTCATCATCGATGATGTAATGCTTTTTTCGATTAATTGCGGAAAACCGGCTTTTTGAATATCTTTTTCGGCCCACTCAGCGCTTTTATCGGTGCCATCCGTCACAAAATAAATTCTAGCACCTTCGTTGCGAAACTCTTCTAACGTGTTAGCCAGCTCTTGATTGACTTTTGAAAGTTTAAGCAGAGTTTTTTCACCTGTAACGAAAATAACAATTGGATTTTGTTGTTGGTCTGAACGAGTCATAAGATAAGCTCCGAAAGAGGGTCATTCACAGTGTTGTATGCTGCGACGATATAATTTTGCACTGCGTAATTAATTCAGACTGGGCCGTTTTTCATTCCTGTTGTATATACCAAGCTGTTGTGTGTTTCAATTAATTGTTGAAGCGCTTTTTCTTTGGGAAGTGCGCTAACAATTAAAATTCCTTCTTTCTTAGCAGCTTGCAACGTTTTTTCATTATCATCGATCAGAATAATAGGGATCTCCGGTGCGTGGTAATGCTCTCTGACCTTGGCCCAATAGCCTTTTTCACTTTTAAACAAGCCAAAAGTTTCTGATGTAACAACGCCATCGACTAAATCGGAATACCCTACATTGACAAGTTCCTCCACAGATCGCATAGCACTTCTATTTCCGCCATCAGTAGCCAAGATAATTGTTGTAACAACTCCTTCCG
>JANODM010000003.1:0-3032 GCA_031412695.1 Alphaproteobacteria bacterium | reverse complement strand
GTCATAAGTTATCGAGAAGTTTTACATTATAGGTTTGAGGAAGCAGCTAGATGTTCTTACAACTTATTTGAAACCAAAAATATTGGGAGTGCTATTCTTTTAGCTAGATCAGCAATAGAGACAGCAGCCGCTTTATATTATTTGGCTCAATTAATAAAAAAAGATGTTGTTTATTCTGAAACAGATAACGAAGTAGTCAAATTAATCATGGGACAGAAAAAACTTGATATGCACAGTATGCCTGTGGCAAAAAACGTCTATGATTTTTTCGATGTAATGGAAAAAGAAATACCAGGGATTCGTAAGTCATATGACCGTGTAAGTGAGTTTGCTCACCCTAATTGGGCCGGAACTTCTTTGTTATATGCACAGATAGATCATGAATCTAAAACAACTTATTTTAGCTCCAAGGGCCGAAATTTTGATAATAATATGGCTATAGGTTTGAATTTACTTTTGGGAGGATTGCTCACATTTCAATATTCTTTAGATGAAATTCATAAAAATTTTTCTGGCTTTGTAACAAAATGTGAAACAGCATTAGAAATTTAAATTTAAAACAGTCTGTTTTATTTTTATATAACCTCGCAAATGCACAATTTTGCCTCTGTAAGGCGACCGTCCCTTGTGATACACGTTAACACATAAAATCACGTTTTTCCCCAAGGTATCACTCCTATGACCAAAACCCTTTTCGCGCATTTGGAACACGAGATCGAGGCGATCAAAACCGCAGGGCTTTATAAGCCCGAGCGTGTGATCACGTCCAAACAAAGTGCCGATATCACTGTCACCTCGGGCGCGCATGTGTTGAATTTCTGCGCCAATAATTATCTGGGCTTGGCCGACAGCCCCGCCCTTATTGACGCGGCCAAGCAAAGCCTGGACCAGCACGGTTACGGCATGGCATCGGTGCGCTTTATTTGCGGGACACAAGACATCCACAAAACGCTTGAGGCGCGTATTTCCAAATTCCTCAAAATGGATGATACGATTTTGTATTCGTCCTGCTTTGATGCCAATGGCGGGTTGTTCGAAACGATCACCACTGCCGAAGATGCGATCATCAGCGACGAGTTGAACCACGCCTCCATCATCGACGGCGTCCGCCTGAGCAAGGCCCAGCGTTTCCGTTACAAGAATAACGACATGGCCGATCTCGAGCGTTGCCTTAAGGAATCCGCGAATGCGCGTTTCCGCATCATCGCAACCGACGGCGTGTTTTCGATGGACGGGTATCTGGCGAATTTACCTGCCATCTGCGATCTGGCGGATAAATACGATGCCATTTTGATGGTCGATGACAGTCATGCCGTCGGCTTTATGGGCCCCAACGGCGGTGGAACGGCCGATCATTTCGGCGTATCCGACCGCGTCGATATCATCACAGGCACATTGGGTAAAGCCTTGGGTGGTGCTTCGGGCGGGTATATTTCGGGCAACGCAAAACTGGTTGAATATCTGCGTCAACGTTCACGCCCTTATTTGTTTTCGAATACGCTGGCGCCCGTTATCACGGCGACGACATTGACGGTGTTTGATATACTGGAAAAAGACGGTGCGGCGATGCGTAAGACCTTGCGCGAAAACAGCGTTTATTTCCGCAACAAAATGACGGAGCTTGGGTTTGATTTATTGCCCGGCGAGCACCCGATTATTCCCGTGATGATCGGTGATGCAGCCTTGGCGGGTAAATTCGCCGAGGAAATGCTGAAACGCGGCGTGTATGTCGTGGGCTTTTCGTTCCCCGTGGTGCCGCAAGGCAAAGCGCGCATTCGGACACAAATGTCCTGCGCGCATACACGGGCGCATCTGGATACGGCGATTGCGGCATTCGCCGATGTCGGGAAAAAATTGGGATTATTAAATAAGGCGGCTGCGTAATGAAAGCCCAGATGAAAGCATTGTCGAAATTAAAAGCCGAAGAAGGCTTGTGGATGGTCAAGGACGCAGCCGTGCCCGACATCGGCCCGAATGACGTTTTGATCAAAATTAAAAAATCCGCCATTTGCGGCACAGACGTGCATATCTATAAATGGGACAAATGGGCGCAGGCCACCGTCCCGACCCCGATGATCGTCGGCCATGAATATGTCGGCGTGATCGAGAAAATCGGATCCGAAGTTACGCATTTGAAAAAAGGCCAGCGCGTTTGCGGCGAAGGGCATTTGGTCTGCGGGCATTGCCGCAATTGCCGCGCAGGCAAGCGTCATCTATGCCGTAACACCAAAGGCATCGGCGTGAATATTCAAGGCAGCTTTGCCGAGTATCTGTCCCTACCCGCCAGCAACGCTTTTCCGATCCCGGATGAAATTCCTGATGATATCGCGGCTATTTTCGATCCTTTTGGTAATGCAGTGCATACCGCATTGTCGTTTGATCTGGTCGGCGAAGATGTTTTGATTACGGGTGCGGGTCCCATCGGGTTGATGGCGGTTGCCATTTGCCAGCATGTCGGCGCGCGCCATGTTGTGGTGACGGATATTAATCCGTGGCGTTTGGAATTGGCGAAAAAAATGGGGGCGACACGTGCCGTCAATGTCGCGTCTGAAAAATTGGAAGATGTGATGAAAGACCTCGGCATGACCGAAGGGTTTGATGTCGCCTTGGAAATGTCAGGTGCCCCAAGCGGTTTCAAAGATATGCTGCGCACCATTCGTCACGGCGGTAAAATCGCATTGCTGGGGATTCCGCCGGGTGATACGGCGATCGATTGGAACGAAGTGATTTTCAAAGGCTTGATCATCAAAGGCATCTATGGCCGCGAAATGTATGAAACCTGGTACAAGATGGTGACGTTGATTCAAGGCGGTTTGGATTTAACGCCGCTGATTACGCATCATTTCGACATTGATGATTTCCAAAAAGGCTTTGACGCGATGATCTCGGGTCAATCCGGCAAAGTCATTTTAGAGTGGTAAGATCAAGCAGCTTTTTCAAGCTCGACAGGCAGATTGACGCTGAAAACCGATCCGGCGCCTAACGTGCTGCGAACATTGATCGTGCCGCCCATCAACTCGACAAGACGTTTG
>JANODM010000002.1:0-3000 GCA_031412695.1 Alphaproteobacteria bacterium | reverse complement strand
CGCCGCAGCAGCCACCGAAGATGGTAAAAACCTTTTATCCGTCGATCAAAAAGATATTAGCTTGACCTTGACCACGGGGACGACTGTAAAACTACGAGCCCAGTCGACGTTTGAGGCAAACTTTATGGCGTCATTGGATGCGGTTCTGGCGCAGATTACGGCAGGAGACGAAGCCGCCACCTTAACCGCCTTAAAAGATGCGGCCTATCTTGTGGATACAACACAACGTACGCTTTCAAGCGACAGCCGCACCGGCACGCTTGAAATGGGTAAATTAGGCGGAATCATCGACACATTGACGCCGAATGACACAACTGATACTGAAAACCCTTATAAGATGAACGCCTTCACGGAGAAATTCCTACTGCGTTACTTAAACCAAGCCTCATTGAACAATAGCGGTTCCGTATCCGGCCCAGGCAGCTATGTTCTGTCTTTATTCGGCGGATCGGGTGGCTCGAACGATGCCGCCATCAGCTCGATCATGAGCTTGTCCGTCCAAGTCTGATTTTATTTTTTCGTTTTTCCGGTATTTTTCACAAGCGCGTTCATCGCGTCCATGTGTTTTTGTGAAACATTCTTAGAGCCCACCTCAGCCGGCTTGCCATCATCGAATCTTTTTGCCCAGGCTTTCATCAAACCATCAAGGGCATTTCCCGTAAAGGATGGTTCGGCTGATTTCGATTTGGCCGCAACTTTCGGCAATACTTCTTTGGCTGGTTTAGATGTCGCAACCGGTTCTTTGATGCCTGATAATTTACGCGCACGTTCGATACCGTGCAGGATAATTCCGCCCAGATAAGGTTGCACCAAGCTCAGTAAAAAGCCGTGATCTTTTTCCGTCAGCGCGCGAATGGCTTGCTCGGCCAATTTGCTTTGGCCGTTCGTTTTTGTCAAAATTTCTTTGATCTTGCGATCAGATTGCTCGGGGGTCATGACATTACTCTAGCACTAAGCGACCAAACTGGCCAGATCATTTGCAAGGCCTCGAACGCCTTTTACCCGGATCGCGACATCATCCCAAGCCCGTAAATACGCCAGTTTCTGATCGGGTCGGATTTTCACGGTCCCGAATTGTTTATGCACATACCCCAGCAAATTATCGACATGACTGAAGCGATTCTTGCGGAAGGTAACGACTGCGCCTTTCGGTCCGGCATCGATTTTTTCAATTCCGGATCGCTTGCACAGTTGTTTGATCGCAATCACCTCTAGCAGGTTCTTCACTTCTTCAGGTGTAGGGCCGAAACGATCAATCAATTCAGCTGCAAAGGAATCCATATCTTCCGTTTCCGTCAGCGACGCCAAACGGCGATACAGCGATAAGCGCACCGGCAAATCGGGCACATAGGTTTCGGGAATCAAAACAGGCAGGCCCAGATTAATCGTCGGGGTCCATTCATTGTCGGCTTGCGCGACACCTTGGCCGGATTTCACGGATTGAACTGCCTCTTCCAACATTTGCTGGTACAGTTCGACGCCGACTTCTTTGACATGACCGGATTGTTCTTCGCCCAGCAAATTACCTGCGCCGCGAATATCCATGTCATAGCTGGCCAATTGAAAGCCTGCGCCCAACGTATCCAAGGTGCTGATGACATGCAGACGTTGCTTGGCACTTTCGGATAATAATTTATCATCCTTATAGGTAAAGTACGCATAACCACGCACTTTCGAACGACCGATGCGTCCGCGAATTTGATACAATTGCCCAAGGCCGAACATGTCGCTGCGGTGGATGATCAACGTATTCGCATTGGAAATATCCAAACCGGATTCGATGATATTCGTCGCCAGCAGCAAATGATATTTACCGTCATAGAACGCCGTCATGCGTTCGTCCAACTCGGTTGGCGACATTTGACCGTGGGCTTGGGTAATACGAATTTCGGGGACAAGCTCACCCAGCATTTCCTTGAGATCGGCCATATCCGACACACGCGGACAGACATAGAAACACTGTCCGCCACGATGATACTCACGCAAAATCGCTTCGCGGATAATCATCGGATCAAACGGCATAACCGCCGTACGAACCGCCAAACGGTCTACAGGCGGTGTCGTAATCAAACTAAGGTCGCGGATGCCCGTCATCGCTAATTGCAACGTCCGAGGAATAGGCGTAGCTGACAACGTCAAGACATGGACATTCTCGCGCATTTCCTTGAGCTTTTCTTTTTGTTTGACACCGAAATTTTGTTCTTCGTCGATGATCAATAAGCCAAGATTTTGAAACTTGATTTTCTCACCCAATAATGCGTGCGTGCCGATAACGATATCAACTTGGCCTTTCTCGATCAGGTCCTTGTTTTTATTAGCCTCGGTCGTCGTCACCATGCGCGATAATTGCGCAATCTTAAGCGGGAAACCTGAAAAGCGTTTAATGAAATTGGCGTAGTGTTGACGCGCCAACAAGGTTGTCGGGACGACAACCGCGACTTGTAATCCCGCCATGGCGGCAACGAAGGCGGCGCGCATCGCAACTTCTGTTTTACCGAAACCGACATCACCGCATACCAAACGGTCCATTACCGTGCCATTGTGCAGATCACCCAAAACATCTTCGATGGATCGTTCTTGGTCTTCGGTTTCCTGATACGGGAAACGCGAGACGAATTCGTGATAGGATCCTTCAGGGATTGCAATATCAGGGGCTTTGGCCGTTTTGCGTTTAGCGGCGATGGCGATCAAGCCTTCGGCCATTTCCAAAAGTCGTTTTTTGATGCGGGCTTTGCGTGACTGCCAACCGACCCCACCTAGGCGATCTAATTGCGCCGAACTGAGATCCGACCCGAAGCGCGACAAAACATCCAGGTTTTCGACAGGCACGAAAAGCTTGTCATTATCGGCATATAAAATGCGCACGCAATCATGTGCAATCCCGTCAACGGTCACGGTAATAAGGCCATCAAATTTTCCGATGCCATGTTCGACATGAACAACGAAATCACCCACCGTCAATTCGGATATATTCGTAAAAGCGGCCTTGTTTTTGCGGCG
>JANODM010000001.1:0-1673 GCA_031412695.1 Alphaproteobacteria bacterium | reverse complement strand
GAAATATAATAATAAAAAATCTCATTTTTGGTCCTTTTAAGTGCACAAATATAGGTGCGACTGTCAAAGAGACAAAATATGAAAGCAATGCGTTTCTGTGCCATTATTTTAAAACACAAGGTAAAAGCCGGATTCAAGCTGCGAAGGCCCCGGATTTGCTTTTTAAAGGCCCAAATTGATGTTAACACCCTTGATTTACCGTCCTTATATTTGTTATAACCCGCACAGATTTGCGATGACGTCCAATAACCGCTTTGCGAATCAATCGTTTCCCGTCCTCTTTATGATTTCCTTATCACCAGGAGCTTTGCGCTTTGCCTCGTTTTCGCTTTTCCGTTCTTGTGTTGTTGATGTGCGTCGCCTGGTCATGTGCGCATGCCCAACAAGCCGTGCCTAAAACGGTTATGGGATGGGTTGAATACGTGCATATCGCCGATATCGATGTAAAACTGAAAGGCAAGTTGGACACGGGTGCGACGACCTCATCGGTGCGCGCCGATGTTCTGAAATTGGTGCGTCACAAAAAAAGCGAACGCCGCCGCGTGATTTTTCAAATCGAAGACAAAGAAGGCAAAGTCAGCACATTAGAGCGTCGCTTGATCCGTTGGGTGCGCATCAAAAGCAAAAAGAGCAACACGTATTATCGCCGTCCTGTGGTTGACATGGAATTTTGCATCGCAGGGCGCCGCGTGCATTCCGAAGTGAATTTGGCGCCGCGTACCGATTTCCTGTATCCGATTTTGGTGGGGCGCAATATGTTACGCGACGCGAATATCGTCGTCGATGCCGATCAGACATTTACGGCAAAAGCGCGCTGCCCCGACGCCGATCCGACGAAAATTAAAAAAGACGAATAATAAAAAATAAAATTTATAACGAACAGGAATTCCCACCATGCGTATGGCACAAATCTTCATCATTTCGGGCGTGTTGGTGGCGATTGCCTTGGGTTTGTTCGGTTACAAAGCGTTGGTGTTGAATTATCCCGTTCTGCCGAACGAAGAAGCTCAAAGTTGGCGCGTCGAAGCAAAGATCCGTTTTATCCCGCAATATCAAAAACCCATTCGCGTTTTTGTCTATAAACCTCAGGCGACGAATAATCTGGCGATCGTCGATGACGGAATTGTCGCACCCGATTACGGGCTCAGCGAAAAACAAGGCAAGATGACGGGTAATCGCCGCGTGACATTGACGCGCCGCATGGCCAGAAGCCAACAGGTTTTATTTTACCAAGGTATTTTCTATGAATTGAAATCGTCGGATGCGACGGCGATGTCCGCTGAAACGCCGAAAGCATCACCGTCTTACGTGCCAAAAACCGAAGCGCAAATGGGTGACGCAGAATCCAGCCCCGTCGACATCGCCATGACCGCCATGATCGCCGAGGCCCGCGAGAAATCAGCGGATAATATTTCCTTTGCACTTGAGATGATCAAATTGCTGAACGCACCAAATGACGAGCGTGTCGGCGTGTTGCAAAATAATTTGGAAAAAGTCGACACCTTGGCGCAACAAGCCTCGTTGATGATCAATGCCGCGGATATTCCGGCTCGCGTCGTCAACGGCATTGCCCTGAAGGAACACACGCGAAACGTGCCGTTGCTGCAATGGTTGGAAGTCTTTGCCGATGGCCAGTGGCAGTCGATCGATTTGCAACAGCAAAAAATCGGCGT